>JAUHXB010000219.1 GCA_030427215.1 Alphaproteobacteria bacterium
ATGACCCGTATATCCGATTTCAATGGCCATGTGATCATGATCTATCAAAAGAGATGTTCGTGCCTTGCGGATAGAAGTAAAACCGCTTTCTTCGTATGTTTGGTCTTGTCGACGAATCTTTTGACCGCCAGCGCGTGTGATTTTCTCAAGAGTGATTTTATTGGGTAAAGTTGTGTCTTGGAATAAGGGTAAATCTTTATCAGTATGGGTCATGTTATTGGTAAAATGAGTTAATTTTTCAATCACTGAAGAGAGCCAAAGAGGAGTTGTAATTCCTTTTAATGCCAAGGATTGCCTTAGTGTGCTGAGATATATGAGATATTCCAACGCCTGATGCGGCTGGCGATTGACGACTCCACCGTCATTATAAATCATTTCATCCAAAATATTTTTAAACAGCAATAGATAGCTGTCTAAATCCACTTGATTAAACAGCGTATCACAGTGACATTGTGTCAACGTTAAAGCCCATAAAACCAATAATCGATCATGGAGAGGCATTGCTGGGTTACGAGACAGGCTGTGTTTCAAATGGCAATGATGCCGATAAAAAACATGATGCAATAATGACAAGAAATCATCCGGCGCTGTTTCAAAGGCAAAGGGATAAACCATCATCCAATGAACAAGACGACGTGCTGTGAGATCGGGAGACCAAGTAATATGATGATATGTGCCAAAATCTTGAAGCCAAGCCTCTGTGATCTTTCGAAGTGCTGTGCGCCCTGCATGCCCACCTAGTTCTTTAAGATCAGCGGCAAAATCAAACCCGTGTAAATTATCAAAAAAAACAGTGTTTTGATATGCTGTTCCGATCAGCCACGACGGTGTATCCAACGATACACGGTGTCCATGAATATCAATTTTCCCAGATGTCAGCCACTTTCCACGCCCCGCGTCGCCGCCAATTAAATTAATTGGAAAAGTGGAAAAGTGTAAGGATTCATTTGGCCGTCCAAGGGAAAAGTCGTAAATAGGGTTTAAAGCCCGAACATGCGCGGCCTTATGACTCAGATTTTTGAGCCATTGCGTTGGCATGGCCTAACCCTCTTTTAAATTTTGAATTTGATTGGCGTAATGATCAGGGCCATCCTTAAATACATGAGTGCCAGCAACCAAAACATTCGCGCCGGCCTCAATGACTTTTGGTGCGGTGATATCGGTGATACCACCATCAACTTGCAAATCGATGTCACGGCCCGTGGCTTTAATCCGTGCGCGAACATCAGCGATTTTATCTTCGAGGGGGATATAGCTTTGCCCGCCAAATCCTGGGTTAACCGTCATCACCAAAACCAAATCAACCATATCCATGACATGATCCAAAACAGATGTTGGCGTTGCGGGATTAAGTGCAATACCTGCCTTTTTATCCAAGGATTTGATATGTTGAAGGGCTCTGTGAGTATGTTTGTCAGCCTCGGCATGAATTGTGATAATATCTGCCCCTGCATCGGCAAAGGCGTCAATATAGGACGCGGCAGGATCAATCATTAAATGCACATCAAATATTTTATCCGTATGCGGGCGCATCGCCTTTATCACGGGCGGGCCAAAAGTGATGTTTGGAACAAAATGGCCATCCATCACATCCAAATGGATATAGTCCGCACCAGCATCATCAATGCGTTTAAGCTCGCTTTCCAAATTCGAAAAATCACAAGATAGCATTGAGGGGGCAATTTTAATATCAGTCATAAACTAAATGATAAGTGATTTGATTTTGTTTGACTATACGACTATTGATAAAGTCATGAAGACACAATTTTGGCGTGATAATATTGATCCCACGGTTGAACCCGCCCGCGTTTTGATTGAGCGTGGTGAATGGATTTCTCAAAACACAATTACTATTGATTTAAGAAAAAATGACACAATTAAGTTAATTGAAAATTACAAGAATGCTTTTGAAATAGGTTCTATAACTAAAGTATTTACAGCAACCTTGTTGTCAAATTTTGTAAACGACCAAGAACTAAAATTAGACGACAGCATCCAATATTATCTTAACTTTAAAATTAAATCTAAAAACAAAATAACTTTCAAAGAACTTGCAAACCATACATCTGGACTACCAAGATTACCTTCAAATTTAAACCTTTTGCTTGTTGACCAAGACAATCCTTACAAAGACTATGACCAAGAAAAGCTCATAAGTTATTTAACGAAAGAAGTAGAACTCAATCAAGAACCTGGAATTAAATATGAATACTCTAACCTTGGTGCTGGAATTTTAGGATTTGAATTAGCAACTATTTCAAAATCCTCTTATGAATCACTACTACAAGAGAAAATATTTACAAGGTACGAAATGGTAAATTCAACGAGTAGAAGAGAAAATATAGAAACTAAACTTGTCAAGGGATTAAAACCAAATGGCAAAACGACTTCAAACTGGGATTTTGATGCTTTAGCTGGTGGTGGAGCGATTTTTTCTACCGTGGAAGATTTATCCAAATTTGCTTTAGCTCAATTTGATAATACAAATAACGAATTAACGCTAACTCAAAAGCCTACATTTAAAGTAAATGACAATATGAGCATAGGACTTGGATGGCATATTTTAAAAAGAAAAAACGGAGGCGAATTGATTTGGCATAATGGAGGAACTGGAGGTTATAC
>JAUHXB010000220.1 GCA_030427215.1 Alphaproteobacteria bacterium
AAAAGCCTGCATCAATGCGCTTTCGGATGCGTGAAGGAAGATGTTTATGAGCGGATAATCATTCACTGGATCAACAACGCCAAGCGCGCCAAATTGATTCCATTCATCTTTTGTCATGGACTTGCTTGTATATCCTGTTCCAAAACACAACATTGTTAAATCTTGGTTTTTGGGAACATGAGGGCGGATTGCGCCATGATAACTGACGCATGGATTATCAAATATGGAACCATCAATGGCATGATAATGCCTCATAACCATATCATTAGGGTCAAAGGCCGAAAATTCATGGCAAGGAAAGTAGGATGGTGCGGCGCAAGATGCCATAACGGCATCATACATGCGAACATCAATTGTTTTATGGTGCTTGGGATTGTAAGCCCTGTCACGTAAATGCCTTATCCATACGGATCGACCGCCGTGATCAAAGAAATTATTGACGGTTGGCGCGGCCGCATCATTGCTTTCATCTATTTCCTTGGCAATTTCAAGCGCCGTGCCTGCAATGTTATAAGTTGGAATAATGACAGAGCTAATCGCATCTTCTAATTTCGATTCACCCAATAATTTATAAAGGGCGTGAGATAGGTTATTCGGGCTGTAATGCCCATGGCGGAATAATTTGGATAATGTCCCAATTTTCATCGTACGGTTGTTAAAATCATGGATCAGGCCGCGCATATCACGGAATCGATCAGTTGGAAAAATATTCGCGCCCTCACGTTCGTAAAAACGGATCATATGTCGCGCCTTATATTGTGAAATACCAATACGACGACGATGTGGTCGGGTTAATGCGGCATTGAGGATGGACCCCGTTGAGGGACCCGTGAACATATCCACCATTTGCGCCATGCGTAACCCCGTCCGACGCTCAATTTCCGCCATCATAACCGCAGGCACAATCCCACGGATTCCGCCCCCATAATTATAAACAGTGATAAATCGTTTGGTCATTTTTATAAGTGTATATGATTTATATTAAAAAAAAACCGGATCACGAATGATCCGGCAGTTAAACAGGGAGGTTTCATATCTATAAAAGATACAAAACATCAAGGCATAGCCCTGACATTAGTGTTATAAGCGATTTTCAAAGAAGAATGCAACTTATTTTTGATTTTAACTTTGTTTTTTATAAAGATAGAAGCATTCTTTGCGCTCAATTAGGCACGCTTGCGGCCTTGGTTTGGTTTTGGCTTTCCTTGAAAACTCGGTTTTGGCTTACCATTTGTCGAAGCAGGCTTTGATCCAAATTTCTTTTTAAAACCACCTGGTTTACCGTCCGGCTTGCCCGTAGAATTTGGCTTTTTACCTGATGGTTTGTCACCCCACGTCTTCTTACCTGCTGGCTTTCCACCTTCTGATTTCTCGTAACGAGGTTTGTCACCCCATGTCTTTTTCTTAGGCGCACCATCAGATGATTTTTCAAAACGAGGCTTATCGCCCCATGATTTTTTCTTTTCACCAGATTCGTTACGATCATCGCGTTTTTTACCTTCAAATGACCGACCATCAGGGCCACCTGTTTTTTTCCAACGGCCTTTTTTCTCAAATGGCTTTTTCTTTCCGAAATGGGATTTTCCACCGCGGCGCTGTTCACCATTATCATTGGATTTAATACCCAATAATTTTTCGATATCTCTCCACATGCGGTTATCGGCGGGTGATACGAATGATATCGCCGACCCTTCCGCACCTGCACGCGCTGTACGACCCATACGGTGAATATAATCTTCGGCAACTTGAGGTAAATCGTGGTTAATCACCAATTCGATGTGAGGAACATCCAAACCGCGTGCGGCAATATCTGTTGCACATAAAATACGGAATTTTTTCTCTCGGTAAGACCGCATCACGGCATCACGTTTCCGTTGACGCAAATCGCCATGCAATGCATCGGCTGTAAAACCATCTTCACGAAGTCGTTTCGCCATTTTTTCAGTTCCATATTTTGTTTTTACGAAAATAATGACCGTTCCGTCATGTGTGTTTAATTGACGCACCATTTCATCATGTTTTTTCTCATGATTGATGCGCATGACCTCGGTTTTGATTTTCGGGGCAATTACATTTGTGTCACCCATTGAAATACGTTCGGGGTTGGTTAAATATTTCTTGGCAACTTGCACGATTTCTTGTGGCATTGTCGCGGAAAATAATAATGTTTGACGTTCATTGGGCAGGTGCGCACGAATGCGATCCAATTGAACCCCAAAACCCATATCCAACATACGGTCCGTTTCATCCAATACCAAAAATCCAGCATTCGATAAATCCATTGATTTGCGTTCCAAATGGTCATTAATACGACCCGGCGTTCCAACAATAATACGAGGACGGTTTTTTAATTGGGCGAATTGCTTGCCGTATGGCTCACCCCCAATAATAAAAGCAGTCTTCATGTTTTGTTGTTTACCAATCATATCGCGGATGGCATCCAAAACCTGTTTCGCAAGCTCACGCGTTGGCGTTAAAACCAACGCCGTTTTTGTTTCATCGCGCAATAACATTTCAATCATAGGGATTGAAAACGCAGCCGTTTTCCCCGTTCCTGTTTGGGCGGACCCCAAAATATCGCGGCCTTGTAAGGCCATAGGGATTGCAGCGCATTGAA
>JAUHXB010000221.1 GCA_030427215.1 Alphaproteobacteria bacterium
CTTAGGCCCTTTTCTATGCGGCACATACCCTTTTGGAACGCCTGCACCGCGAGAGCTGATATCATGTAGATTTTGTAATGTTTTTTTCATTGCTGTAACGTCGTCACTTACAACATAATTTCCACCCTTGTATTCACCAGGGTTATCAAGCGTGTACTGAACCAAATGGTCATTAATCAATTCAGATGGGGCTTTCTCAAAAGCGTCAGCCTTAACAAAGATTGATTGTGCAACGGCTTTCACTTTTTGTGCTGCATCTTCAAAACCTTCTGATTTTAATGTCTCTGCGGCCTGTGCCATTTGTAATGAGGCATAATGTTTAAACGCAGCGATTGTTTGATCGTCATTTTCAACAATATTTGCAATCTGCCAATTCCCTTGAGATTCCTTTAATAATTCTGGGTCACGATCTGATCCAACAAATTTAAACACTTCATCATTGGCTGGTTTTTGGTCTTCATATCCCATTGCAACACATACAGCGCGTGCAGCGGCTTGTGCAACCAAAAGGGCGTTCTTTGTATCCTTATTCACAATATTAAGGTCAAGGGCGATGATACCGCTAGGCTTTCCTTCAAAGTCATCTTTTTGAAAATCAGGTGTCTCTTCAAAACGTTTTTGAAGCTCGTCTTCTCCTACAAACATTGTAATTAATTCGCCAATGCGCGCGGCAGCAATTGATTTTAATGTTTCATCGTTATTTTCGTTAAATGGGCCTTTGCTTGTCATTTTTCTATCCTTTTATTAAGTGTTTATTAACTTTCGACAGCAGGCTACTAAAAAATATATGAAAAGTCAAGTGATTTTTATTATCTTAAGTCCATTGCCATTTACCGACAATTCTACCCTGAATATCCAATTCAGATACATCCATTTCATATGTTTTATAATTTGTATTGGCGGATGATAAAATCACGCGTGGCGGTGTTGAATGCGGAACCATTTCGCATCGTTTAATGATTAATCCAAATCCATCCCACAACACAAACACACCGGGAGGAGAGGGCGTGCGGTCGGCTGTGTTGACCATGACGCGGTCGCCGGGGTTGAATTCGGGTTGCATGGAATCGCCCATGACCTGAATAATGCGGACTGTGCTGTCCGTTCCGACCTGATTGGCTAATAATTGTTTGGGTAGCGCCCATTCGGTGAGTATATTTTTATTTTCGGCGACGCTGGCGCGTGGTTGTGTAGTGGATTTATCGGTGTCCTGTCCAACTTGCATGGCAATCTCAGGGATCATGACGCGTTCCCCATGATTGGGGGTCATGAGGTCTTCTGGCAAAATATCCAGTGCGCTGGCAATCTTTTCCATCCAATCGGTTGTTAAGCGACGCTCCCCCTTTTCCAAACGTCCGATTTGTTGGGCGGTTGAACCTGTTTTTTCCGCTAACTGCGCCAAGGTTAGGTTCTTAGATTTTCTTAGTTCTAATATGCGATTATCCATGAGCATTAGTATATATAACCTAAAATGGATATTATATTGACATTTTGGTTATTTGTAACCATTATAGTTAAATGATTAAATCTGTTACATCCACAGATCACCAAATTGCAAAACAGATGAGAGCCATTCGCATTATGCGCGGCTTAACAATGCAGGATGTAGCGGAGAAAATTGGCGTCAGTTACCAACAATTCCAAAAATACGAGGCCGGGCAAAACCGCATCGCCGCAAGCCGTTTATGGGATATCGCACAATTATATAATGTCCCCATCAGTGATTTTTTTTGTGGATTGCACTGCACGGTTTGAAAATTACGCCGCTTCATCCTTTTTGATGAATTCTTTGGGCAGGTTGGTTTTGACGTGCAGGTCTTTTAACTGAGCATCTTCAACTGCGCTTGGGGCATTCATCATTAAATCTTGGTATTGCCCGTTCATGACAAAGGCATAAACCTCGCGTAAATTTGGTTCATCCGCTAATAGCATGACGATACGGTCAATCCCAAAGGCACATCCACCGTGAGGCGGGGCGCCATATTGGAATGCGTTTAACATGCCTGAAAATTTGTCTTCCAAAACAGATTTTTCGTATCCTGCAATGCCAAAGGCCTGTTCCATAATGTCTTCGCGGTGATTACGAATTGCGCCTGAACATAATTCAAACCCGTTACAGATACAGTCATACTGATACGCCAAAATATTCTCGGGCGTATCGGTGTTCAACGCATCTGCGCCGCCCTGAGGCATTGAAAACGGGTTGTGTGAAAAATCAATAACGCCCGTATCTTCGTCACGTTCATACATTGGATAATCAATAATCCATGCGAATTTAAACACGCCTGTTTCGCGTGCGGCCGGATGATTGGCATCGATTTCTGTAACGGCATCACAAATGGCATCACGCGCCTTACCTGCAAAATTAACGGCACGAGACGGTTTATCGCATACAAAGAAAAGGGAGTCACCATCGACAACATGATCCGTGTTCGTTCTAAGCGTATTAATCGCGTCATCGGACAGGAATTTCGCAATTGGCCCTTTGCCATAGCCTTCTAAAAATTGAATATAACCAAGACCGAAAGCCCCTTCGGATTGGGCCCAACCATTGAGTTTATCAAAAAAGGACCTTGGGAATTCCGCTGTTCTTGGGGCTTTTATGGCGC
>JAUHXB010000222.1 GCA_030427215.1 Alphaproteobacteria bacterium
GTCAATTTATATATAGTGAAATTTAAGCCGTTTAACGTCATTATGCTGCCTGAACGCGTAATGATGGTATAAAAAAATCCCCGCTAAAAAACGGAGATTTTTTAAATTTATAACTTTAAATTATATGGCTACTAACCATTTACGGCTTGGGCAACTTCGGCGGCGAAATCAGTTTCTTCAATTTCAACACCTTCACCCAAAACCATGCGGGTAAAACCAGTTAGCGTAATATCTTCACCCAACAGTTTAGATATCTTTGTCTCGCCATCCATCACGAATGTTTGTTCGGTTAGGCAGTTTTCTTCATAATATTTACGAATACGGCCCTCAACCATTTTTTGTGCGATTTCTTCAGGTTTACCTTGTTCTTTGGCTTGGTCGATCAACACTGTGCGCTCGCGCTCCAAAACATCTGGATCAACAGATTCAATATTTAAAAATTGTGGATTTGCCGCCGCAATATGCATCGCAACTTGCTTACCCAACGTTTCTAAATCTGCGCGTGGTTTTGATGACTCTAAACCGACCAACACACCAATTTTACCCTTACCATCGGCAACGGCGTTGTGAACATATGACGCAACGAAACCTTCGGACACTTTAACGCTTTCGAAACGACGTAAATTCATGTTTTCGCCAATTTTCCCTATGGCTTCTGTAATCGTGTCGCGGACTGATTTTCCATTCATGTCTGCATCGGCAAGCGCCTCAACACTATCCCATCCGGCCTTCGCGATTGATGTTACATTATCAACCAAGGATTGAAATTGATCGTTACGAGACACAAAATCCGTTTCCGCATTAATTTCAACGGCAACACCGTATGTGCATGTCTCATTTGTTGCAACAGACACAAGACCTTCAGCCGCCGCGCGACCTGCCTTTTTCGCAGCCTTTGCAAGGCCTTTTGTACGAAGCCAGTCTATTGACGCCTCCATATCACCATTATTTTCAACCAATGCCTTTTTCGCATCCATCATTCCCGCACCTGTTGTTTCGCGGAGTTCTTTTACCATTGCGGCTGTTATTGCTGTCATTTTATTTTCCTCTTTAATAGAATTGTGATGTTTGAATAAATAGAGGTTCAGATATTCCCAAACCTCTATATTCCTAAATCATTAGAAATTAAGCGCTTGCTGCTTTTTTAGCTTCTTTTGCTGGCACTTCATTTTCTGTTTGCTCGGCTTCCTCAGCAGATGCAATCGGATCGCTTTGTGATGGTGTATCCGCAGGGATTTCTTCCTTAACATCAACGGCCGCGCCGGCATCAATACCTGCACGTGACATTTGTGTTTGAAGACCATCTAAAACCGCACCAGAAACAAGATTACAGTATAGCTCAATCGCACGTAGAGCATCATCATTGCCCGGAATTGGGAAATCCACACCTTCGGGTGTTGAATTTGTATCCAAAACAGCAACTACTGGAATTCCGATTTTGTTGGCTTCTTGAATTGCGATTTTTTCCTTATTCGTGTCAATCACGAAGATAAGGTCAGGCGCACCCGCCATGTCCTTAATTCCACCCAATGTCATTTCAAGTTTTTCAAGCTCACGTTGAGCCTGTAACAATTCTTTTTTCGTCAAACCTGTCTCATCCTGAGCCATTAATTTTTCGAGATCACGTAGGCGTTTGATTGAATTGGAAATTGTTTTCCAATTTGTCATCATTCCACCCAACCAACGGTGATTCACGAAATATTGACCACAAGCGCGTGCAGATTCGGCAATTTTATCCGATGCCTGCGGCTTTGTTCCAACGAACAAAATACGTCCACCATTGGCGGCAACATCACGAACGGCCTTCAACGCCTGATCCAACATGGGAACAGTTTGTTGTAAGTCAATGATATGGACGTTATTTCTAACCCCAAAAATAAAGGGTTTCATTTTTGGATTCCAACGTTGTGTGTTGTGGCCAAAGTGGATTCCAGCTTCTAGCAGCTGGCGCATATTAAATTCAGGCATCGCCATGATGTCTTACTCCTATAGTTAGTTGTTAATCAGTTATATCCTCGGGTTTCTTAAATTGATTTCTCAACACTGAAAGGCAAGAAACCCTGTGGTATGAAAGGTGTTATACGGATTTAGGATGAGAAATGCAAGGGAAAATATCAATAATCACCGCAGTTTCAACTCCATCGCCTCTAACTTTTTGATCTGATCGCGCAATTTGCGCGAAATGGGTTTTAAATTCCTGTGTTACGAAATCTTTTACGCGCACCCTCGGCGCCAATGGATCTTCTCTATTCACCTCTTATTATAGGAATTAAATCATATGATGTCAAGTTGTTGATTTGGATATTTCTCTTGTGAAATTCAATATCTGCATTTCTGAATTTGACCCTTGATTATCATGATTGCCGATAAATCCTGTTGGCACATTTCCAAATGCAGCCTTAGAAGCTTCAATTAAGACTGTGTCTTTTGCACTTTGATCGATCGCAGAGGTATAGAATGTTTCTAAAGTTTTCATACTAACTTCACGATGTCTATTAATGGTTCTTTGGTGCATTAACGCTCTACTAACCCTTCCACACCATATAGTCATTCCTATTAACACGGCTATGAAAGCTGTTTTGGGTAACGCTAATTGCCA
>JAUHXB010000013.1 GCA_030427215.1 Alphaproteobacteria bacterium
TTCCAAAAGGGCGGGATGGATCTCGCCAAATGTTGCAAGGACATTTTTACCCAATCGGAAAGTCCCTGAACGACCAGGATGATAATGGTCTGGCGCATCTGCCGATATTTGTGGTTTTAATGATGGATTTATGGATTGAATTGTTGCCAATGCATCGGCCTTAGCATCATACACATCGCTATCCCGCGAAACATCGGGTGAAGCCCAGTGTTTTTGACTACGCACACCATGACGTACACCCGCAGCAATGGTCATTTGATCATCTGGATTAACGCCTTGGAAAATTGGGCCAACCTCGAACAAAGCCACATTCCCATATCCGCGATCCGCATTTTTTGCCGCTGCCTGAATAAGGTTTGGCAAAATGGATGGGCGCATCGTGTCCATTTCAACCGAAATTGCATTGGTTAGGCGCAGCGATGGCTTAATTTTGTGCTCAAATTGCGTTGCTAAATCATATTTCATGAATGACCAGGTCACACATTCCTGCATCCCACGATTGGCAAGTGTACGCCCAGCATACATACGCAATTCATGTGTTTTGGATAATGCATTTTCTGTGAGGTCATGCAAACGCGGCAAGGATAAAGATTCAATTTTATCATAACCGTGGATGCGTATTACTTCCTCAACCAAATCGGCAAGCCCCATAATATCGGGACGCCATGATGGTGGATTTACTTTATAGGGGTTTGATGAACCCGTAACCTCAAAGCCTAACGATTTAAGAATTGCAATTTGTTGGATCTCATCTATCGCCACACCTGTCCGTTTTTGAGTAAGCGATGTATCAAATTCGTATTGTGTTTGCCATTTAATTGGTGATCCTGTCTCTACATACTCGCTGGCCTCTCCACCACACAAATCCAAAATCATCTGCGTTGCCAAATCCAAACCGTATGATGTGAATTCAGGGTCAATACCACGTTCAAAACGGTATCGTGCATCTGTAATGACCTGATGCATACGCCCTGTCGTTGCCGTATGTGTGGGGTCGAAATAGGCGCATTCTAAAAAGACATCAGTTGTATCCATCTCACATCCTGTTGAAACACCACCAACAATACCGCCCATTCCTAAAACGCCACTATCATCCGTAATAACGGTTTCACCACCTTTTAGCGTGTATGATTTGTCATTAAGGGCATCAAATGTTTCACCACCTTTGGCTTGTTGTACGCGAATATCCCCTTGTAATTTTGCAACATCATAAACATGTAGGGGACGGTTTAAGCCAATACAAAAATAATTTGTGATATCCACCAAAATTGAAATGGGGCGCAGACCAATTGATTCCAATTTCGCCTTCAACCAATCGGGGCTCTCGCCATTTTTAAGCCCCCGAATTGTACGTCCCATAAAATGAGGACATGTATCTGGCGTATCTGTACGTACGTTTACTATACTTTTAAAATTTCCTTTAATTGGGGGCTGCTTTGGCAATTTAAATATGCCGTATCCTGCAACAGATAAATCACGCGCAATTCCATGAATACTGGCACAATCAGGACGATTTGGTGTCAAACCAATTTCAATAATAACATCACCCAATCCATCAAATATATCCGTAATAGGCGTGCCAATGCTGTACGTATCATCTAAATCAATAATACCATCATGTTCGTCCGATAGAGACATTTCGCGTTCACTCACCAACATGCCCAAAGAGTCTTGCCCGCGTATTTTGCCCTTTTCCAATGTGATATCAAGCCCAGGAATGTATGATCCCACAGGGGCAAAAATGCCGGTCATGCCCGCGCGTGCATTGGGCGCACCACACACAACCTGAACCATGCCATCTTTTGTTTCAACCTGACAAACGCGCAGACGGTCGGCATCCGGATGTTGTTCCGCCGATATCACTTTTGCGACAGTAAAGGGCGAGAATATTTCCGTCTTGTTTTCAACCTCTTCAACTTCAAGGCCAATCGATGTTAATTTTTCAATAATTTCATCCGTTGAAACGGTGATATCTAAATACTCTTTAAGCCAGCTGAGTGTGAATTTCATCAATTTGTCTTTCTTTTTTCTATTCTTTTACCAGATTGAGGCGGATTGTGGCAAGGTGGCGTTTCACACTTCCACATAAACGATGATATTTCACCATTAATTTTTCAAATGTTGTTATATCAGGAGCATATTTTTGGTCTCGCACACCAACATCAGTGAATAAAGGATCCTTTTCATCAAAATTAAATTGAGTAGTAGCGGCATAGGGCATCACCCCATAAATCGGAACACCATGATCATAAGACCGATCCATCAAAATATCGATGGGGGTATGAAGGGATTGGCAATAATGTTCTAATTTTTTTGCTCCCTGTTTTGACACCAAATACGTCGCGGCGTCCAATGGACCAAAGGCATAGCGATAGAGGGTAAAAGAATTATTCAAATTCATGATTTATTGCATTGTCCACTTAATTTTAAAAAATGAATATTGGTCAGATCAATGGATTGAATAATATCATTCATATTGTGAACGACATCAATGTCATCTTCCAAAATTAGATAATAATCAACATCCTTATCGGCCTGTAATTGTCGCCAAAGTTGAATGTGGGACAACCCCGCGGCAATTTCGGTTGGCATCATCGGACGACCAGTGAATCGTCTAGCCCGTTTTTCATTATAATGATGGGGGATACCCCTCATCGTGTCAGGTGTCACCGCATTAAAAATTTGAATATCAATGCGCGCCTTATCGGCTTGTGCCAAAATCCGATCCCGCCTGTACGTGTTTGACGCGACATTAATGGCAAATGTTTTGAATGTGATCATGACCCCGTGGCAAGGTTAGGTTTATTCAAAGGGTCGTGCCCATAATGCGCGTTCCAACGTGTGTCACCTTCAAAAAACGTGCGTAGGTCGGGAATTCCATATTTCAACATTGCAACACGCTCAATCCCCATTCCAAAGGCAAACCCTTGATAGACATCTGGATCAATCCCTACATTTTTAAGGACATTGGGGTGAACCATGCCACATCCCAAAATTTCCAACCAATCGTCACCCGCACCGATTTTTAGTGCCCCTTTTGACCGTGAACAGCCGATATCCATTTCCGCGGACGGTTCAGTAAACGGAAAAAATGACGGACGAAAACGAACAGGCAAGTCCTCAACACCAAAAAATTTCTCACAGAATGTTTTTAAACATCCCTTCAAATGCCCCATATTGGTTTCTTTATCAATCACCATACCTTCCAATTGGTGGAACATGGGTGTATGTGTGATGTCGTAATCGGATCGGTATGTACGTCCCATCACAATCTTTCGCAAGGGCGGTTTTTGGTCCAACATTGCACGAATTTGACAAGTAGATGTATGTGTCCGAAGCAACCGTTTGGCCGCGTCGCCTTCCGCGCCCTCAACATCAGGCAGATAGAATGTGTCGTGCATTTCACGCGCGGGATGTTTGGGCGGAAAGTTTAGTGCGGTAAAGTTATGAAAGTCATCTTCGATATCTGGTCCATCATGGATGGAAAATCCCATATCGGCAAAAATGGCAATCATTTCATCCATTGTTTGCGTGATGGGATGTATTGTACCCTTTCGTTCGGGACGAACATCCAACGTGATATCAATTTTTTCGGCCTTTAATCGCTCTGCCATTGCGGCCTTTTTCAAAATGGATTGACGACTTTCCAATTTTGCCATGACTCCATTTTTCAAATCATTAAAAACGACCGCTTGCTCTTTTCTTTGATCGGGATCCAGTTTACCTAGACCCTTCATAAGCTCGGTAATGCGACCTTTTTTACCCAAGGCCTCAACCCGGATAGTATCCAATGATCCTAAATCATTGGCGGCATCAATTTTTTGTGTGAATTCTTGTTCTATTTCTGCTGTATTCATAAACGCGATTAAACACGAAAATCTTAACCTAGTCCAGCCTGTATCCGCCATCCATCGTAATAATCACATCGGTGCGCCCCGTCACAGATTCAATCTTTTGACGAAGACGATAAATTTGGGTTTCAACCACATGTGTTTCCAAATCAGGGCGATAACCCCATATATTTTCAAGCAAATTATCGCGCAAACATCCCTTATCCTTTGCCTCAATGAGCAGATATACAAGATCCGCTTCTCTTTCATTAAGCTTTATTTCTTTACCAGATATAATAAAAACGCCTTTATTTGATATAAAGTCATAGTTTTTATAAGATAAATCTTTATTTTTATTTATAGAATTCAATTTTTTCTCTAACAAATCTAAAAAAAAACCAATTTTCCATGGTTTTTTTCCTATTTCTGATAAAAAAATTGTTGAATCTGCCTCTTCCTCTTCACAAATAATACTTTCTTTATCAAAAAAATCACTTAGGACCTTTTCAACAATCTGCCTATCAATTGGATCGAAATTTTTTAAAAATAGCTTCATAGCTATATTTTGGCACAAAGGTTGCATCAATCAAACCAGTAAAATAGGGAAAATGAAACCATGATAGAAAACGCTCTCGTCCAAAAACCTTATTATGTTCGTGCCAATCATTTTGATAGTGAACGCATGGCCGGAACCGTTTCGGTTTGGAAAAATAATAGTGGAAACGATGTTGAAGCATCCGCCCAATCATCGGCATCATCACTCATACCCAATAATGTATCAGCCAACCCAACAAAGGCGCCAACGGCAAGTTTCAGTGAATTTATAGATATCGTTAACCCGCTCCATCATTTACCTGTTGTCGGCAGTGTTTACAGATCAATCACTGGCGATGAAATTTCATCTGTTGCCAAAATAACAGGTGGTGCCATATATGGTGGCCCATTGGGTGGATTATCATCCATTGCACAAGCCGCAGTCGAAGAACATTCCGGCGATACATTGGTTAATTCAATACGCAATGCCGCATCTGCCGAACCAGTGTCCGCCTATCATTTTCACGATGAAAGGACAGCGGGATTAAGACAAAAAGATCATGAGACACGGGCTGCAAAAGCAACATCCACAACTGACGCACAAGAGGCCATCCAAGTCTCACAAGCCCAAACAAAAGAAATATCAATGGATGATATTAATTGGGGCACAAGAGAGCCGGTCACAGCAGTGACAATAGAGTTAGCCAAGGCCAATATCCATGATGAACGGCCAAAGCAAAAATGGAATTTAAACGGATAAATTCTCTCGCCTAAGAAGATGAATCTGATACGCTTATGTTCTCTTTTTAATAAATCCCTTACAGGCCAATGACATCACCACGTAAAAAATTGAATGAGAAAGAACTCGGCTCCCTCTATATCACGGCGGAAACGCCATTGATCATTGATCGTCTGATCAAACAAAGCCGATACACAGATACAGATATTGCCGATATTCATAAAAGTCTGTCTAAGCACGCGCCCGACATGGCAATTATTGCGGCGTCTTTATCCGGAAATATACTGGCCAATTATTTGCAAAATATTGATAATGAAGATCTTCAGGTCCTTGCTACGGAACTTAAACATCTATCAATTAATAGCGTAGAAGAAGTCGGGCGCATTTGGATAGATGCCTGCCGATATGGAATTCATAATGACGATGATATTCATGATATTGTGCATCAAGCCTCAGATATCTTATGTATTTTTTCATCAGTCTTTATGGAGATTGCAGAAATTTGTAATGGCTTAGATGATGTTTGTCGGGCGATTGCCGCATCATTAATGTATCAGTGTGAGGCGCATTCGGATAACGCGCAGTCTCTCCTAACCAATGCAGCGCCAAAACCACAAAAGACGGATTTAAATGCGATACCGCTACCGGCGGAACTTCAAACTCCGCATTATACAGACAATATTGTAACCTTTACATTATTTGACGAGCAAAGAGTGTGACACACGTCCAAAATACACGTCTATTCGATCCCATTACAGAGAAAATATTAGTCTATGGGTGGGTATTATATGTTGTTTTTGCACCGATTTATTTGTTTGAAAGTGGATTACCGCAACCAGCAGATTTAATTATTGCGTTAGTAGCCGGCTTTAGCATTGTTTTATTCATTCTTAATTCAAAAATAATTTTTAATCGCGTTTTTACAACATTATGTTTGATGGCCTTGTTATTCTTTGCAATCAATACCGCGAACTATAATTATTATGGAGATATAAAATTCTTCTATTCTTCACTTTATTATGTTTTTAATGCTTTTGTCTTTGGGGCGACGGTCGTCTTATTCAAACATGACCCCATAAAAATGAAAGATGAAGCCAGATTGGCAATTATCACGTCATTATTCCTTCAACTTGCTTGGATTTTTCTATTCAATTCTAATTCAATTTATCGGGAAACAGGGTCATTCAACAATCCCAATCAGCTGGGTTATTGGGCCATGTTGTCATCTTGTTATTTGCTGACCATCAATTACGGAAGACGGATGCCATGGATCGATATTGTTGGAATTTTGATCTGTACTTATATTATTTCGGAATCCTTGTCACGGGCGACAATTATATCCTATGCTCTCATTATGATCGCATTTTTTATTGGTCAATATATGAGTGTCCTGACAAGGGTTGCCATTCTCTTGATCTTTTCTACTTATGCCTTAATGCAGATTGCTGTCCTCGGAAATGCAAATTTTATATTCCAAAATTTCGATAAAATCGAACAAGTTATTGAACGCTTAGAAACCGTTCAAACAGAAGACGGCGTTATTGAAGAACGTGGCTATGAACGTATTTTACATTATCCTCAATATCTTATTTACGGTTCTGGCGAAGGCGCATATTGGCGTTTTAATGATAGAACAGCGGCAAAGAACCAGGGGCTTGAGGTTCATAGTGGACTTGCCGCCATTTTACTCGCTTATGGATTTTTAGGATTTGGATTATTTAGTATTTTTATACTCACAATATTTCAACGCGTGCCGTGGTTATTATGGATTACACTTGCCGCAGTCATGGCCTATGGTATTACCCACCAACATATACGATTTACCGGTTTTTGGGTGTATTTAGGATTAATATATGCCGTATCGCGTTATATTATCCCGCATCAGGGACGGGCGTCTTCCCATCTTCCTCAACAACATCATCCTCAGTCTTCGACAATAACCAACGCGGATCAGATGATTTCAAATCACGTGTAAATGTCCATTTATCAGTCATTTCTGTCACACGATCAGGGTGACCAGAAATAATCTCACCTTTATCATTTTCGATCACATACGTTTCATCTGCGGTAAAGCGAATGGTGACATCGGCCTTTTTCGCTCGGGACACGCTTGCATTTGTAATTTCTGTTTTACGAATGGCATGAATTTCGGTTGAAACCTTTTCGCCTTTTTGCTCGCGGTCATAGATCGCCTGATCAAAGGTTTTGTAAACCGTATCGGTACATAAGTCTTTTAATGTCTCACGATCTCCATCAGCGAAGGCCTTGACGATCAATATAAACGCATCGCCCGCATTGTCTTTAAATTCGTTCACATCGAAATTTTTATCAGCAAGCGCAATTTGCACAAGCCCCGCATCCGCATCTGTTTTAATGGCTTTGGATGTTTCCGATATGACCACCGGATCAATATCAATCGGCTTTTCATTCATTTCTGGTTGTTCTTCAAATGGATTTGGTCGCTCTCGCTCCTCCCCATGACGTGTTCCAATTACATTTCGTAACCAAAACACCATAACGGCGGCGACAATCATGTAAATCAATATATCGGTTGGCATATTTTACTCTTGCTCCTTTGCACACAAAATAGCATGATACACGTGTTTATCAATAAGAGAGATTTATTATGACAGAAGAAAGACCAATTAATCCGAATTTACCGCTGACAGTCCATGCACAATATATCAAAGACCTTTCATTCGAAAATCCTAATGCCCCTGGGACTTTACGTGGTAACACAGACGCGGGCGCACCAAAAATGAACGTCAATGTGATGATGGACAGTGAACCTTTGGCCGATAAAGGATATTACGAGGTTGTTCTGACTGTGGAGGCCACCGCGACACGCGGCGATTCGACGTTATTTATTGGCGAAGTCAAATATGGTGTTGTATGCGCCGTTGCGGAAAATGTTCCTGACAACAATATTCACCCCCTCATTATGATTGAGGTTCCCAAAATGGCCTTTCCATTCGTCCGCCAAATCCTATGTGACGCGGTGATGGCAGGGGGGTATCCACCATTGATGTTAAACCCCGTTGATTTTGAAGGGTTATACATCGCACAATATAAAAAAGAACAAGAAGAACAATCCAAGGAAGCATCATGAAAAAATTTCTTTTAACATCTATTCTTGTCTTTGGCTTAGCTGGAAACGCTATTGCCAATGACGTTGTGCAACTGCCTGACGGTCATACTGCACTAAATATTTCTGCAACTGAAACTGTTGAGGTTGAACAAGATCTCCTTGTCGCCTCCCTTCGTATCCAGGAAGAAGCCAAAGACGCCAAGCAAGTTCAAAAATAATTAATGAGGCCATGGCCAAGGCGGTTGCCCTGACCAAAAAATATCCTTATTTGAAAATCGAAACAGGGCAATATTACGTTCATCCTGATTATCGTTATATCCGAAAAGAAGGTGAATCGAACGAACGTATTTTGGATAAATGGCGCGGGTCGCAAACATTGACGATCAAATCAAAGGCCACGGATGATGTTTTAACCGTGACTGGTAAAATACAGGATATGGGTTTTATGATGAACGGGTTGAATTATCAACTATCACCTGAAAAACACGAAGATATTCGTGATAACCTAATGGAAGATACGGTGAAGAAATTAAAAGCGCGCGCCATGCGCGTGGCCAAGGCTTTGAATAAAGACAATGTTGATATTGTTGAAATTAATGTTGATGCCAATCATCATTCTCCGCGGCCTGTATATGCACGTGCTGCAAAAATGGAAATGATGGCTATGTCTGCGGATTCGGCAATGCCTGCGCCAACTGCAGAAGCCGGCGAAACAAGCGTATCAATGACAATTAACGCCCGCGCGATTATAAAATAGTGTCGTAAAGATCCGCCTTAAAGCCAAAATAAAACTGGCCTTTATGATGAATCATCGGACGTTTGATAATCGATGGATTATTCATAGCCACATCCAGCGCGCTATCATTATCCATCGCGTTTTTGGTATCGTCAGGTAATTGGCGCCATGTTGTTCCGCGTTGATTTAAAACCGTGTCCCACCCGCATTGATCAAGAGCCTGCTCCATCAGTTCAAGTGGAACACCGTCTTTTTTATAATCATGTAAAACAAATTCATAATTATTGTCTTGCAACCACTTCATCGCTTTTTTCATCGTGTCACAATTTTTAATACCGTAAATTTTTATCATGGTGACAACATATATAAAAAATATTCCCTAACATCAATGGGTATGCTTTATTAAACCTATGCGTGAAATTGTCCTTGATACGGAAACAACGGGAATGGACCCTTATGAAGGGGATCGTATTGTTGAAATTGGATGTGTTGAGCTAATGAATCACATTCCAACTGGCAATCACTATCACGTCTATATTAATCCTGAACGAGATGTCCCAGCCGAAGTTGTGGCCGTACACGGATTAACCGAAGCCTTTTTAAAAGATAAACCAACATATGCCGAAATTCACGGTGATTTTTTAGACTTTATTGGCGATTCTAAATTGGTCATTCATAACGCCGCATTTGATATGAAATTCATCAATCATCATGTGAAAGAATTGGGCGCCCCAGCAATTCCTGATAATCAAGTTATTGACAGTTTAATCATGGCTCGACAAAAATTTCCAGGGTCACCAGCCAGTCTCGATGCCTTGTGTAAACGATTTGAAATTGATAATTCAAATCGAACACTACACGGCGCGTTATTGGATTCAGAATTATTAGCCGAAGTTTATCTGGAATTATTGGGCGGACGACAAACGGGTTTAAGTCTTGATCACAATGACAGAGCAGATAATAAAACCCAAGACATTAATCAATCCTCCCCAAAACAGGTTCGAGAGAAACGCGTTTTTAAAATTCCTCAAAAAGAATTAGACTCGCATAATGCCATGGTCCAAACCTTAGGCGAAAAATCAATGTGGAATTTATAAAACATGGAAGAAATTGCCAAAAACGCAGATTTAATCCCCGTCCTTTATAAATGTCTTTTGATATTCGGGATTGCGGGCCTTATTGTTCCGATTTTTAATCGTATTCACATTTCACCAGTCCTTGGGTTTTTGGTGTGTGGCGTGATGCTAAGCCCTAATCTGCTATCAACTTTTGACCTGCCCTTATTGGTCGATGAAAAAAACGTTAAATTGCTGGGAGAGCTCGGCGTTTTAGCGCTTTTATTCATGATTGGGTTGGAATTGTCTTACAAAAAACTGGCTGAATTAAAACGTTATATTTTTGGCCTTGGAACGGCACAAATCTTGGTCACTGGGATCGTCATTACGGGTGTTGCATTTTTATTCAATAATTCTTTACAAGCATCAATCATCATTGGTATTGGATTTGCCCTATCCTCAACCGCGATTGTCATGCAATCATTAAAAGATTACGGCATGATGCGCCGGTCCGTTGGGAAAATGGGGTTTTCAATTTTATTGATGCAGGACATGGCGGTCGTGCCCATTTTGGTGATGATCGGGTTATTCGCGGGGAATGCAGATAATAGCAGTGACACACCAATGTTGATTATTTATTCCTTTGGTGGAGCATTAATCGCCGTGGCCCTGATTTATTTTATTGGAAAACGAATTTTGCAACCAATCCTGCATAAATTAATTGGAACAAATAAGAATGAATGGATTGCGGCCTTTGCACTATTTGTCTTGTGCGGCATTGCAATTATTACACAAGAAATAGGATTATCTGCTGCACTAGGCGCATTTTTGGCGGGGTTACTCATCGCCGAAACTGAATTTAGGGATAAAATTGAAGAAATTTTATATCCCGTAAAATCAATTTTATTGGGCATTTTCTTCATTTCAATCGGCATGATGGTGAATATTTATGAGGTCATGAACAATCCTGTTTTATTAGGACTATCCGTGATTGGGATTTTTCTTGTGAAGGGATTAACACTTTATCCCCTATGCCGTTTATTTGGAATCAAGCACCCCTATGCCCGCGATATGTCGGTGATGTTGTGCCAGCCGGGTGAATTTACATTGATGATTATCAGCCTGTCTCTGGCGGTTGGATTATTACCCCAAGCCGATGCGCAGTTCTTCCTGCTTGTGACCGTGTTAGGAATGTTGGTCACGCCGTTTATTTTTCGATTTATTCCAACCGTTCGTCATCATAATTCATGAAAAAAGAAAAACTGCTTTACCTTGAATCATTGCGTGGGTTTGCGGCGCTCATTGTCGCGCTCTATCACGGAAATTTAATGTTTTCCGATAGCTTTTTAGAAATTCCATTAATCAATCACGGATATGTCATGGTTGATTTTTTCTTTGTTTTAAGTGGATTTGTCATTGCCTATAATTATGCAGACTGCATATTGAAATGGCGTGATGTCATGACATTTCAAACCAAGCGATTTTTACGATTATATCCATTGCATATCATTACATTTTTTGTTTTTGTCGGGATTGAATCCGCGAAATATATCTTTGAAACCCGCGCAGGCATTGTTGCCAATAATCCGGCATTCAGCCAAAATGATTGGAGCGCGGTATTCGGTAATTTATTCCTGACCCATTCATTCACCGAAAATGATATGACCTTTAATGACCCCAGCTGGTCAATCTCCGCAGAATTTTATACTTACCTGTTATTCGCTGTTGTTTTTTTAATCATTCAAAAACCATTATTCCGATTTATTGGAAGTATGATAATCATCGGATTATCCTGTACGCTCCTCATTCACTATGATGGCTTTACTGCAACCACAGGCATGGCGATCATTCGCTGTTTCTATGGCTTTTTTCTTGGTGTATGTGTGTGTTTATTGATACGTGCATACGCGAAAAAATGCCCTTCGTTTTTTGGGTTTATTGGTTTATTTGCACTTGGTGTTGGCATATCATTTGTTGATGTTTTATATAGTGGTTTTTACGCGCCATTATTCGCAATTGTCATCGCGATGTTTTATATTTCAAAAACAACATTTATCCATGAATTGCTGAACCTTAGACCATTTGTCTATTTAGGAACCGTCAGTTATGGCCTGTATATGTGGCATGTTGCCGTGTGGTGGGTAATTAATAATGGCATGAAATACGGCCTTAAAATTCCAACCGAGTATAACACGGATCGTGGTCAAAGTTTCCTCATTCTTAATGATACACAATCGATGGGGATAATTATTGTGGGATTGACTACTACATTTATTCTAGCATCCATATCATATCATTTTCTTGAAAAACCAATCAATAATCTTCGCCACAGGATTGCCACTTGATTTCACCATCATGTCCTTTATGTTTCATATATTGAAAAATTAAAGGAATTTTATAATGGATAGAAACAGCCCCTATGACGCCACGCGGTGGCACGCCACAACCATTTGTTCGGTCCGTAAGGGCAAGGACGTTGTCGTTGGAGGTGATGGACAAGTGTCCATGGGCCCAACCATTTTAAAACATAACGCGAAAAAGGTTCGTCGTTTGGGTAAGGATGGAGAAATTATAGCCGGATTTGCAGGGTCAACCGCCGATGCCTTCACATTGTTTGAACGGTTAGAGGCCAAATTAGAGGCTCACCCCGGGCAACTCACACGCGCCTGTGTTGAATTGGCCAAAGATTGGCGCACGGACAAATACCTCCGTAAACTTGAGGCCATGATGATTGTCTGTGACAAGGACGTGTCTTTAATTTTAAGCGGGACGGGTGATGTTGTTGAACCCCAAGACGGCGTTGTCGCCATAGGATCAGGTGGAAATTATGCGCTCGCCGCCGCGCGGGCTTTGGCTGATCAAAAAGATTTATCGGCCGAAGACATCGTTAAAAAGGCCATGAAAATCGCTGCGGATATTTGTGTTTACACCAATGACAGCTTGGTTTTGGAGAAGATATAAAATGACATCAAAAAATAAAAATCAATCTACGGCTTTTACCCCCAATG
>JAUHXB010000223.1 GCA_030427215.1 Alphaproteobacteria bacterium
GGCGCCCCGCATCATATTCATCAAACACCAATGCCACAGGGTTTTGCATCGCCCAAGGGAGGAGGCCTTCCTTATATTCCGTGACCTGACGCCCTTCCTTTAAAACAATGGCGTCTTTGCCCAATAAATCAACGCGGCTAATGTGACTGTCCAAATTAATACGCACGCACGGCCAATTCAATCGCGCGGCGATCTGTTCAATATGGGATGATTTCCCTGTGCCATGATATCCCTGCACCATCACACGACGATTAAATTGAAATCCCGATAAAACCGCCAATGTTGTGTCATAATCAAACACATAGGATTCATCGACCGCAGGAACAAATTCGGTCGCAAGCCCGAATTTTTTAATCGGAAATGGCACATCAAAACCAAATAATGATTTTGCGTCGGCCTCGGCCTCTGGTGCAGTAATTGTTAGTTTTTCATCATGATTTAAATTTAATGCTGACATGTAAATTATGTAGCACGAATGACACGGAAGAACACTAATAAATTATAATGTCGAATTTATAATATAGGCGATTCCACAGCTCCCTATTGCAAATAAACCCCACGCAAGCGCAAGAATAAATCCGTCTTTTGTTATAAATCCAACGCCAAAAACCAAAATAACAAATGCCGGTATTGACGATGCAAACGGAATAAGTTCGAGAGCCGGAAAAGTTAATGCCAATGTAATTATTGCCAAGGCCGCGACGCGTTCTGCGATCCTTGATGATAAAAAATATAGGCGGGCTTTTGATCGTCTGTCCACCCAATGCACGTAGGGGAATATATGATCCAGTCCATCATGAATTTTTCTAGATTTGAATTTTTTTGTTCGAATTGGTTTAGGCAACCAAAGGTGATGACGCCCAATGACCATTTGAGAGGCAATAAGAATAATTAAAACACCACAAAAGGTCGGAACACCGGGGATAACCCCCGTTGGCAGAAGTTCAATTAAACAAGGGATAATTAATAAAGCGCCAAATCCACGGTTATTAAGGATTTGCAACATCTCATTAACCGTTGCCTTGCGCCCCTTAATGTCATTTTTAAATTCTTCAAGGGTGTCTTGAAATTCGTTCGCCATAAATGCCTTAAATGTTCGATTTCTGTTTGCTATCTAACAATCATCTTCGGACATAGTTCCCCGCCAAGGATATGCATGTGGAAATGCGGCACTTCCTGACCACCATCAATATCCGTGTTGCAAATTGCGCGATATCCGTCGTCGGACAAGCCTTTGATCTTAATAATTTTTGCAATGGCGCGATGAAATGCAATGATCTCATCATCGCTGGCTGTGGCTGAAAAATCGGTCAGTGAGAGATATTGCCCCTTAGGTATAATCAGGCAATGCACGGGCATTTGCGGGGTGATGTCATCAAAACACAAAACATGGTCGTCTTCGTAAACCGTATTATTCGGAATTTCACCGCGTAGGATTTTTGCAAAAATATTGTTTGGATCATAGGTCATGACATGATCCTATCAAAAACCAAAATAACGATCCAGCGATTTTAAAATCGCGCGCGCAATACGGTTTTGGTGGGCTGGTTGCAATAATTTTCGCGCCTCACCATCATTTGATACGAACCCTGTTTCGATTAAAATGGATGGTATATCAGGCGCTTTTAAAACTGCAAAGCCCGCATAACGATGTGGCCCGCGTATTGTTTCAATGCCAGAGGTACGAAAATCAGCGATAACTTTATTAGCAAGAATTTTTGATTGGTTCATGCTTTCTCGCATAGATAAATCAATTAAAATCGCGCTGACATCCTCGTCCTCGACATTCAAATCCATTCCACCTATTAAATCTGCCCGGTTTTCACGCGCGGCCAATTTCGCTGTTTGGACATCGGATGCCGTATCGGACAAAGTATACACACTGACGCCTTTAGTAATATTATTTCCGACAGAATCGGCGTGAATAGAAATAAATAAATCAGCATTCGCCCTTTGCGCAATTTTGACGCGATTATGCAACTTTAAAAATCGATCATCCGACCGCGTTAAACGTGCGTCATAACGCCCCGTCTGATTTAAAAGGCGCGCCAAGCGTTTGGACACAGGCAATGTGATGTCCTTTTCTTTAATTCCGATTTTTGATACGGCACCTGGATCTTTACCGCCGTGCCCTGCATCAATAACAACAATTGGCTTTTTAATCTTTTCTGGTTTGGCTATCGGCGTGGGGGTTTCATTATGACTCAACCCACTGATCAAATGATCTAACCGTGTTTTTTCAATCGGAAGATTGAGAGGGCCATGTTTGATATCGGTTTGTTGTTCATATTCCAAAATTGATGCGGGGATCATATCGATCACCAAACGATGCGGATCACCCGCAATCATAAATGCCGTTTGAATAACATACGGAGTGGCCAAAGGAATATTCAAAGTGATTAAATCATTATAAAGTGATCGTTGCTCAACAGATTGAAACGGGACTTCTAAAATATCATTACCCTTCACATTCCATTGTTTTTTTGGAAGATGAATAATTAAGGATTGCGGTGTTTGGTTAAGTGTTGCCTGAAAATCCATGCGCCCTGTCATTTCAATGACC
>JAUHXB010000224.1 GCA_030427215.1 Alphaproteobacteria bacterium
TATTTATGCGATTGGCGATGTGATCGCGGGGCCAATGTTGGCGCATAAAGCCGAAGATGAAGGGTTTGTTTTGGCCGAAATGTTGGCGGGGCAATCGGGGCATATTGATTATAATCTGGTGCCGGGTGTTGTGTATACGTACCCTGAGGTCGCATCAATTGGGCAGACCGAAGAACAATTAAAAGAGTCTGGCGTTGCCTATAATGTTGGGAAATTCCCATTCATGGCGAATGGTCGCGCCCGCGCGATGCAGGCCACGGATGGTTTTGTGAAGATATTAGCCGATAAAACAACCGACAAAATATTGGGATGTCACATTATTGGGGCGGAGGCAGGAACATTAATCCATGAAGTCGCCGCCGTAATGGAATTTGGCGGAAGCGCGGAAGATTTGGCCCGTACATGTCACGCCCACCCAACATTATCCGAAATCGTCAAAGAGGCGGCATTGGACGCGTTTGACAAGCCTCTTCATATGTGATTATAGTTAGTCATAATTTAATAAGAAAGGTTTGCTATGAGTTTAGAATTTAATGCAAGAATGAAAGGTTCAACTTCAATAAGTATGTGGCCAACTGACTGCACCTGTTCTCCTGGCCGTTGTAATTGCTCTCTAGTGAGGCCAAATTTTAAATAGTCTAAAACCAAACCGCCACTATGGCGGTTTTTTTATTTTTCTATATCCCTGTTTTATTCGAATTTGATATCATATGCATATGAATCAAACACAAAGCACACACATGACCGAACAAGACATTGTTGACTACCTAAAATCTAACCCTAAATTTTTGCAAAAAAACCCTGATGCGGTTGATTACTTGCTACCGCCCAAAGACACGGAAAATGGTCGCCGCGTGGTCGATTTTCAACATTATATGGTTGAAAAATTAAAGGCCGATAAAAAAATGGTTCTTGATACAACGCGTGATATTATCGAGGTATCCCGCGAAAATATGAACCATCTTGCGCGTATCCACGAGGCGGTTTTAAAGATTTTAGAGGCTGAAACATTCGATCAATTTATTCAAATCTTATCTGTTGATGTGCCCGCCGCATTGGATTGTGACGCGGTATCCCTAATCGTTGAAAATGATGGACGGTTACCCAATACGAATATGCGTTCGCTCCGCCTTGTTCCGCAAGGGACATGTGCCAATTGGATGAATGGCAATGATGCCTCTATCCAATCCAATATCAAAGGCACAGTCGAACTATTCGGTGAGGCCGCGGGGTTGGTTCAATCCCAAGCTTTGTTAAAAATTAACCAGACAATGGATATCCCCGCCTCCATTTTGGCATTTGGATCACGCGATCCTGAGATGTTCATGGATGGCATGGGTACGGATTTAATTCGTTTCCTTTGCGATGTTACCGAACGTGCGATTAAACTTTGGATGAAGTAGAAGTCGTTCATGCCATGAGCGCAAAGAAGACGCAAAGGACGCAATGGTAATGAAAAAAGTATCAGAAGAAATTTTAGATAGCTCTATTAAGATTCATAAAACTTTAGGGCCTGGATTATTGGAATCCGTTTATCAAAATTGTTTGTTCTACGAATTGGAAAAAAAGAATATTAAATGCCAAAAAGAAATTATTCTGCCTGTTCATTACGAAAGTTTAAAATTTGAAAGTGGTTTTCGTGCTGACTTAATTATTGATGATAAAATTATAATCGAAATAAAATCTCTGGAGCGTATGAGTAATATCCATAAAGCTCAGATTCTAACATATTTAAAATTAACAAATTATCCTTTGGGATTGCTTATTAACTTTGGTGCGGAAAAACTAGTGAATGGGTTTTCAAGATTTGCAAATGGAGCTCAAGCAGATGATTTATAACTCAATTCCTTTGCGATCATGGCGACTTCTTTGCGCTCTTTGCGTGAACGAGGGCTAGAAAAATGACTATTATTTTACATTGCCAAGCTGACCTACAAAAAACGATTGTCGATTGGCAGAAAAATTTAAAAAATCGGAATTTATCGCCTCATACGTATCGGGCTTATAATACTGATCTTAATCAATTTATGACATTTATGAATGGACATTTGGGTGATCAAATATCACTGAATGATCTGTCTGAAGCAGCCATTCGGGACTTTCGATCTTGGCTAACGGACAAGGCCGTAAAGGGCGCGAAATCATCATCGCGTGCACGGTCATTGGCGGGGATCCGTAATTTTTTTAATTGGATGGATAAAAATGGAATTTTGCACAATCCTGCGTCATCATTGCTGTCCACGCCAAAACGCCCTGCCAAAGTTCCGCGCCCGATGGATGTGCCGCAATTATTTAAGCTAATCAATCACGCGGCGGATCACATGACCGATTGGGTTGGATTGCGTGATTATGCCCTCTTTTCGCTACTCTATGGATCAGGGTTACGAATTGACGAGGCGTTAAGCCTCAATGTTGGTGATTGGCCTGATGACGCATTGAAAATGCGGATCATGGGGAAGGGCGGAAAGGAGCGCGAAGTTCCATTATTACCCGAAGCGCGAAAAAGAGTGGAAAATTATCGCCATGCCGCACCATTATCTGATGATGCCGATGCGCCTCT
>JAUHXB010000225.1 GCA_030427215.1 Alphaproteobacteria bacterium
ATTTTTATAAATATAATCAATCATGTCAGTGACCATCTCTTGAGATTTTGCTGCCTTATCAAAGCTTTTAGCGACAAAGTTTTCTCCATGAGTGACACTTAATTCGTCTGATTTCTTCTTAAGCTCTTGTTGTTCACGTCTTGATAAAAAGAGAGCAAGGTCCAACATAACTTTAGTGTCTAGCTCAACTATATTCCCTTCTTTATCTTGCATTCCTATTCCTAATGTTCCAAACATTATAATCTCCTTTTTTTCATAAAGTACGCATTATTGTATTTTCTGTCAATAAAAAAATCACAAGACTTTGTAAAACTTTACGGTTAATAATACATGATGTTCTCAATCCAATATTATGACACTGTTACCTCTACGATGGATATTGCGCGGGAAAACCTGTCGCATGGCACTGTTATCCAAGGAGGAGAGCAAACAGGCGGGCGAGGACGTCGGGGGAACGCATGGGCTTCACCAAAGGGTAATTTATACCAATCAATCATATTGAAACCAGACATGCCACGCGAGACATGGGGGCAATTATCATTTGTCATTGCGGTTGCGTTGGGTGAATGTTTGCAGGGCAAAACGGATTATCACCTCAAATGGCCGAATGATGTTTTGATTAATGATCAAAAATTGGCGGGTATATTAATTGAGGTGCATGATGATTATGTGATTATCGGCATAGGGGTGAATATTCAACATGCTCCGAAAGATCGCGCAAAGGTGAATGATTTTCACGATATATCGGTGAATGATTTCCGTGATATATTCCTGCCGAATATTCAAAAATACTATAATCAATGGCAATTGGAAGGGTTTGAGCCCATCCGCACCACATGGATGACACATGCCTATAAATTAGGTGAAACTATTCTGGCACGGTTACCCAATGTGATTTATGAAGGTGTGTTTGAGGGATTGGATGAAAACGGTGTCTTATTTTTAAGAGAAAGTGATGAGTCAATCCGTCATATCAATAGCGGTGAAATATTAGTTTCTTGAACACAGCATAATTATCGATTACCGTTAATATTATGACAGATCGTATTTTTATTTATATTGCGTGTGGTGATATTAAAGAGGCGCGCAAGATTGCGGGTCATTGTGTAACCGAACGCCTTGCTGCGTGTGGAAATATCTTACATAGTATGGAATCCGTGTATTGGTGGGACGGTGATATCAACCATGAACAAGAAGTTGTGCTAATCCTTAAGACCCAAGCTAAAAACTTTAAGGATGTTGAAAAGGCCGTAAAATCCATACATTCCTACGAATGTCCTTGTATTGTGGCTCTGCCCATAACGGACGGCTATCAGTCATATCTGGATTGGTTAAAATCCGAAAGCGCAAAATAATATAGGGTATTTTAATACCTATTTTATAATGCATTGTTTTTAAACATTTTTCTTTGAAAAATAAATTTGACTTTTGTGCCTCAATAGGCGATAACTGCCATGTTTTTTAGATTAAAGAGGAAAAAGCAATGAAAACATATTCAGCCAAACCGTCCGACGTGACGAAAAAATGGTGGATTATTGATGCTCAGGACGTTGTCTTGGGTCGCATGTCTGCCGAAATCGCAAAAATCTTGCGTGGTAAGCACAAGCCAATCTTCACACCTCACATTGATACAGGTGATAACGTGATTGTTGTGAATGCGGACAAGGTCAAATTGACAGGGAATAAACGTGATGCGGATATTTTTTATTGGCACACTGGCCACCCTGGTGGAATTAAGCAACGCACAAAAGGTGAAATATTAGACGGCAAACACCCAGAGCGCGTTGTTCAAAAAGCGGTTGAGCGCATGATGCCAAAGGAAAGCCCATTGGCCCGCGCCCAGATGAGAAAACTTCACGTTTATGCAGGCACAGACCACAAGCACGAGGCACAAAAGCCGGAAGTGCTGGACATTGCCGCAATGAATGCAAAGAATAAACGCTAAGATATAAGGATTTGATATTATGAGTGAAACAGTAAATGATTTAGCGGATTTGAAAGAGGTAACGACTGGTGCTTCTGATAAAGATGAAACAACAGAAACGGAAGCAGGAGACGCATCTTCTGCCGCCGCTGCTGCGCCAAAACGCGTTAAGAAAATTGATGACCAAGGTCGTGCCTATGGAACAGGTCGTCGTAAGGATGCCGTTGCCCGTGTATGGGTGAAGCCTGGTTCAGGAAAAATCATCGTGAACGGAATCGAACAAGAAACATATTTCAAACGCAAAACACAGCAATTGATTATTAATCAGCCATTTTTGGTGTCTGATCAGGTGTCAAAATTTGACGTGATGTGTACTGTTAAAGGCGGCGGATTATCTGGTCAAGCTGGTGCGGTTCGCCACGGGATTTCTCGTGCGTTATCAAACTTTGATCCTGATCTACACCCTTCATTGAAACATGCAGGATTTATCACACGTGATAGCCGTACTGTTGAGCCGAAGAAAATTGGTAAGCACAAGGCGCGTCGTACGAAACAGTGGGCGAAGCGTTAATTTTTCTTCGTCTTTTGGACTACAATTTATTAAAGGCCG
>JAUHXB010000014.1 GCA_030427215.1 Alphaproteobacteria bacterium
ATTTGCCCCTGGACACCGCAATTGTTCAACATTTTTGTTTGTGACGTCATAAGCGGCATATTGTGTATCTGCGGAATCTGGGTTAAGGGGATAGGGGTCAATATACCCTGTTTCTGTAATGCCATTATCACCCTCTGGATAGCGTAAAATACAATCTTGAATGGCTGATCGAATAACCCGCGCTTGGGAATTAAGCTGTGTTGCTAATTTAAATGTATTTTGCGTACGCGATGATTGGCCACTTGGTTGAATAAAGGTGGTGGTGAGTGCCGCCAATAACGCAATCGCGATTAAGATATAGAGTAAGGCTCCACCCCTTTGGGATGAAGCCTTACCTTTAGATATATGAAAGGTAGAGTGGTTTGTGAGCATATTATCTTTCTAAGATCACTGTATAGAAAACAAACGCGTTATCAGGGGCAGTTCCACCGTTTCGGAAACACCCAAATGGCTTTCCATCTGTAATATTAGCAGAATAACTTGAAACACCACCAGAGCCTGTATACGCACCAGTTTGTAAAACTGTTTCCGATGACGGTATGTCAGTGCTGGGGGTGTCGATGTCAAAGTCATAGTCACCAGTATCAGCACCTGTTCCTCCGGATAAATCGGCTGTTGCAACAGGGTTATCTTGACGTGGATCTGTTAGAATACCAGCCTCTTGGTTCAAACGTTTACAAACAGATTCTGACACACCCGGCAAGAAAGCGATTAATTCGTTTCCAAGTGTGCTTGATGCGACACTGCTTCCAATTTGAGGGATTTCGTAATTCATGTTGAAGAACCATTCGCCGGCACTCCCATTATCCATGACTTCTGATGGCGCATTTTGGTAAATTGCACCGCCGCCTAATGGGTTAAAGACCAGCAATGGATCGGAAACCGTAGCCGTGTTATAAGGTTTTGTAAAAGCAATTTGTGTGTCCTGATATCCATCGATAATCATTCTTAATGCCGCTGTTCGAACAGTAACAGGATACTGCGTCAACTGTGCCGCGTTAAGGATATTTGTTTCACGGGATGCGTCACCACCTGAACGTGATGATTGCGTTACCGCATATGATAGTGCCGCAAAAAGCGCCACCGCTATAAGAATCAGGAATAAAACATTCCCTTTCTGATTTGTTTTAAATTTTTTCATTTTCCACTCTACCTTTCATTAAGAAACTTTTTTACATTATCTGTTAATACTTAGTGTATTCACTTTGAAACTTCCCTGCAAGAAGCCATTTTGGCACTCTCTGCCGACACATAAATAGTCAATTGCCAATCTCCATCGTGTTCCGCCGTTATAGGCATGGTTGATTGCTTCTCGAAACGCTCCAAAATACCGTCCAGATGATGACGCGAGATTAATAGTATCCCTAATAGCCGTAATATTAATATCTTTGTATAAAGGGTTTGTTCTGGCTGCAAAGTTTGCGATTTCATCAGCTGGGACAGCCTGTGTTGAAATTGTCGGAACAACCGGCTTCAAGGCCTCTGTTTTAATGAGTTCTGTACGGATTTCAGACACATTTTTTGCCAAAGTTGTTGCATATACAATACCAAGGCCCGCAATAAGCCACACAATTCCTCCGGCAATAAGAACACCGTAACCAGCGCGAACCGGGAACTCTTCTAAAAAACGGTTTAAGTCATTCATACCTTGTGGTGATAGGTATTTATTGACAAGCGCATTAAAGCTATTGAGGTCGAATTTTTTCATTTATAATATATCCCTAGTATTAGAGTACATGATTTACTTTAAAAGGAAATAAACTTTGTAACTAATATGCATAAAATTTTAGATGTAATTATTTGAAAATATTATCTATTTCCCCTGATACGAACACGGCCGTCTTTTTCAATTTGATTGTTGACAGTCCTCGCCCCTTGAAGAAGAGGATTATCTATTGCTGAAAATGATCTTGGGACAAGCGCTTCCCAAGTGACAGTGCCAGATGAATCAACTTCGTATTTGACCAATGTGCCTTGAATTTGAATAAGAGTATCCAGAAGCTCCTGAATACGAATAATATGTTTGATTGAATCATTCTCTAACGAACGCGCGGCATCATCCAATAATTTCATTGATGCAAATTCAGTTTCAGATTTTGTTTTGTCAAGTTGTGGCTTTATGGCATTCGCATAGGCATACATCCCCATAATATAGATAGCGACTAAAAGTCCGACAAGCGCACCAGAAACAACCATGATTTTTCCGACTGTTCTGGTAAGTTGATCTTTTTTGAGTTCAATATTAACCCATGGTGCGATATCCGCCGTTTCATCATTAATTGTAACAAAATTTGCATCCATTGATTGAACTTTTGGAAGAATTGTTCTTGATGCACCAAGGAATAGTTGCATCCTGCCCGTATCCTGATCCCATCTGAGTGCAGAGGCTTGCCCATCTTTTTCATAGATATAAACAGTTTCCTTATCCCAATACTCACTGTTCCCCGGCAATGCCGCTGCCAATGGGCACCAACTATCAACAAGTGAGCCAAGAGTAGAAGAGGGCGTCGCCAAATACCAACATTTTCCCTCATCAGTTGTGTAAGTGAAATGCACACGTTCTGTGCCACAGGCTTGCACTGCGGCGTTCCAAATACTTTCTTCTTCCATTCCAACGATATGGGGTATGGATCCCGCAACCAATTCGTCAGGCAATGCTGGCTTATAGATCTTGCGCGCGGCACCTTTATTTTTTGAAATCATATCAAGGAGTGATTGTTGAACTGTTTTCTTTGTAGCAGCCGAACTTTGTGTTTTTTCAACTTGCGGCGATTGAACGTCCGAAGATGTCGTTTGGTCTGTCATTACATTGCCCCTCCTAATAATCCGCCCATCATGCTTTCCATGCTCATATTCATTACAGTTAATCCAAAAATCGCACTACCAAATGCGATGACCAAATATAAACCAGTTATAGCAAAGGCCAACCAGACAATAAGGGAGTGTTTTGTCTTCCCCCCTTGTGCGCGCATTTCCGCAATCGCATCCATAATCGTAGCAAGTTGTGCAAGATCAGACAAGCCAGCCAATTCCATTCGTTCGTTTTTCGTCAATGGATCACGGTCAAGGGCTTGTCCCAATGATACCCCTCTGTTTAAGTCATCATGGGCTTGTTCCCAATATGTCGCAATGTCTGGGATATTGGTTGATTCTGACGCTTGTTTCAATGCATCGGCAATTGGTACTTTACCACGTATCATCCGCGCACAAACCGACATTGAATCAGCAAAACCCAAATCACGTAAATAGGCGCCAATAAGTGGAATGGACCGAACCACTCTTGCGGTGGGCCAATCTTTCTTTCCTCTATTGTAAAAGAATGACAGCACGCACCATATTAAGAAAAAACCAGAACCCAACGCAGATGCAATTAAAACATTCCACAATAGTTCTAGGTTACCAACAACATATTCAAATTCTTCTAATTTCACAGGGTCTGTTGGCTTATTATCATGAAACCATTTCAAAACAAGGTCTTTTCCCCAAAATAATGATTGAGTAATCGTAATAACATCAAAACCCAACCACGCCATTGTCCCACCCATGGCGCGCGTGTTTTTTCGTTTTTGTGTGATTGTTTCAATGGCATGGGGGATACCATCCCTTAATTTATTTGCTTTTTCCGATGCCGCTAAAATCGCGACTGTGGACTGATCAAAAATCCTTAGAGATTTGAGAGCATCAATAACCCCTAATCCTTGTGATAAGGCTTCCCGCGCCGGGGCCAAGATGTTTTGTCGCATGGGGTTTGCCTCAACTTCAATAATTTTCCATAGAGCCACACCAGGGGACGTTGCAGATGATCGAAATAAAATCCCACGCAGAAGTTGAATTTGCCACCAACTTGACCTTGCAAGCAATCTTTCCAATGGTGATCTGGAATATTCCCGAATTGATAGGACATAAGCCCCTCGTTTTATAATTTCACGCCGAACGTCATCTTGCGTCGGCAGATAAAACGTCTCTCTAGATCGTTTGGGGCCCGATGTTGTATCTTGTGCTATTTCTGCTAACCACTGTTTCACATTTAATCCTCAACATGAAGGAGGGCCACGCGTGGATCAACCAATCCTGAAAGCATCAAGTCGACAATTCCCTCACGACGAGAGTGGAAAATAACGCCCGGTTCCTTGGTAATATTATTTACATTACCCATGAGGGCTTCGTATATTCCGTCGCGCTCATTAACAGGTGATGTCACCAATAACGCATCCAACAATAATGTTCGCCCCATAAATCCTGTTCTCGCACATAGATCACATCCAGCAGAATTATGTTTGGAAACGATTGTGTCGGCCTCAATATCCATTGCTTTTAACTCATCGTTATCAACGATTTCCGACGCTTTTGTCTTGTGGGCACACCCCTGACATAACATTTTGATCAAGCGTTGGTTTAAAATACATCGAACTTGTTGTGCCAAGGTATAGGTTGATGATCTTTCCCGCTCGGCAGGCATAAGTGATCTTAGCCGCTCAAAGGTTTGTAGCGCGGTATCAGCGTGAATGGTTGAAATCACTGTGTGCCCTGATTCTGCGGCACGCAAAGATGTTTCAACCGTATCCATATCCCGCATTTCCCCGATCACAATATAATCGGGATCATGACGCATGGCCGCACGGATTAAATCACTAAATTCGCCGCCCATCATACCGCCATGAACTTGCCATTGCGTGGCATACCTTAATTCATATTCGATAGGATCTTCAATGGTTAGAACATGGCGCCTGCGTCGATCAATTTGTTGCACACAAGCATAAAGTGTTGTTGTTTTACCTGATCCTGTAGGTCCAGAGAGGAGGATCAATCCACCTCCCCCTTTAATTTCAGGGGACAACATTTTTTCAAGATAGAAGCCGACATCTTCATGACGACGGAATAAATCATCAAATCCTTTTAGTGCCGCGCGGTCCAATAAACGCAACGTTAATTTCTCGCCATCTTGGCTATGCCCTGCCGCGGCAACACGCACATCAACACCGCGACCTTGCCATTGAAAGGCAAAACGTCCGTCTTTGGGAGTATTTCTATCACCAAAATTCATGCCTGCTTCACGTTTTAGCAATGTCGTTAAACGCGACATTGCATCGCCAGGTAATAAATGAACCGGCATTAAATCCCCATCAACGCGGTACCGAATCCAGTTAGGGGCATCAGGGGCGTTATCTTGAATGATGTGAATATCAGATGCTCGTAATTGTAACGCTTCGGCCAACATATCACGCATAAATTGATTTAATAAAAGGCCGTTATCAACGTCCAGAAGCCATTCAACCAGTGTTTTTTCTGTCCGATCTGCGGAAAGGTCGTGAACATTGCGAAGTGCATCCAGCAATTCTGCACGGTCCCAAATCTCTGATTTTACTTCAGTAACGTGCAGACCTGCGCGCTGCGCTGTTGATGTAAAGGATTCAACCTGTTTTTGACTCAGCTCATCCAAAGGTGCAATTTTTAAAACGCCACCCTCCATTCCGATCAAATGTATATTGAGAGGCAGCCATGTTTGAACAGGAATAAGAGAGCGAAGTTGATCGCCTGTCGCACTATCCTTTTTTGTTTCACCATCTTCTGATACCTCAACATTTGAAACAGCTCCGGCTGCATCTAATAATTGTTCTGTTGAGCGCGTAATCCCTTGACGGACAAGCATGGCTCTCTCTTTTTGAACCATATCGAGATATCGCTCACGACCCTCCGCTGCTCGCTTTTTAATGAAATTAACTTTGTCCTTTGCGGTTTCGGTCATTATGTTTCTCCACCTGCCGGTGTTGTGGACGATACAGGCGTTGACAATGATCGATCAAAAACAAGTATAACAATATTAACACCGCTGGTTAGTCGAACACCGATATCGGTGATATCCACTTTCCATTCAAAACCACCAATTAGTGTTGTTTTACCGTCTGCGACGATGCGACTGCCAACTGGTCCGCGAATAATGGCGTGTTTCTTGGAGTGTGATGTCACAATATATCCATCTAGCACAGGCGGTGTCCCTGATGTTGGTAATCCAGATGGCTGGGAACTACCGGGTTCGAAACTTGTGCTTATGCCATCGACAATTTGTTGACCGCCCGTAACGATTATAGGCTTGCTGTCAACACTAATGGCCTGATCTGCTGTTCCACGAACGGGAAGAACCAAGATACCGCGTGCGCCATCGTGAACGATACGAACATCATCAATCACAGATCCGCTTTTTGTTGGAGCCCATGCAATTGTTAATGGACAGGCGCCGGTTGGTTCCAAAACTAATCCGTCAGAACATCCATTGCTTAACAATTTAAGACCGTTTTCAGATCCAGCCAGGGTAATGTTTTCTAGTGTGATGCCCGCATCACCAACATTGACAAGGCTGATTGTTATAGCGGATTGAGAGTTGATACCTGTTCCAAAATTGACCTCGGTCTCGCTTGAAACCAAGACCCCGCGCCCTGGAAGGGAATCTGGGAATATGCTTGCTTGTTCTGCTTGACCAGGGCTAAATTCACCAGAAATTGGAATATTAGCAACCGCAGAAGCACCCGAATGTTCAATCACTAAAAATCCACTTGAAGGGCCTTCAATGCTTGGCGACCATAAAATAGAGGCGATACACGCCTGTCCCGAGTTCAATGATTTACAATCACTGCGCAGGTCATATCCTGATTGCATTGGTGCATCGATGTACACGTCGCTAATATCAATTGTATCGGCAGTTACATTACGTATTGTGACAGAACGAATAATAGGTCGACTGGCCTGTAACGTTCCAAATTCGATAGGGGATGGTGTAACCTCTACATCATTAATAATATTGACATCGTCACTTGCGGCGTCGACTGATCCGTTAATACGGGCGGTAACAAGACGGCTTCGCCCTGTGTGACGAATTAACATTTCTGTTCGCCAATTCCCAGGCTGCAAACCTTTTATTGCGATAATCATTGCGCATTCTGCGCCACTGGTTAGAGGTTCTGTCGAACACTCGTTAATGGTAATATTGGCCGAAATAGTTGAAGAAGGGTAGAGATTAACATTTCTAAATTCAATAGGACGTCCGCTTTCATTTCTAAAACGCACAATAACTTGGGCGGTGGATCCTACTGGAATCGCCCCGCCACTAACATCTTCCTCAACGGCAACAAGATCGGAAGATGGCCCGCCCGATTGTTCAACAGGGTCACCAAAGGCCGATTGAGCCATTGCCGTGTTCGCAAGAGCATAATTAGTCAGAAAACAGTTGCAAATAAAAGCCATGGTAAGAAAACGTATGGTTATCATTTACGATTCTCCCATTGGTTTTATCGATATGGCGGGATTGAGCAGAAGGTCAATATCAAATTCTGGTTTTTTATCTTGATTAGGGTCCAGCTGGAACTCATTATTTTCAGGAAGAAGCTTGGCTTTTTCTGCTTCTATTGCGTCGAGCTCTTCTTGCGCAACGTAACGTATAACACGAGGACGCAACAAAATAACCAATTCTGTGTTATCAGTCTGCCCTGTCCGCCCTGTGGGAAGGATAGGTGTATTTGTCCCTAACCCGGCGACATCATATTCATCTCTTTCCCTGACTAAACCGGCAATAAGGATGGAATCACCAGGGCGCGAGCGAACCTGCGTTGACAATTCACGTTCGCTTGTTCTGGGCAGTTGTAATGTATCATCACTTCCTGCATCGAATGTTTCAAAACCCAAGAACTCGTTAATCTCTAATTCAATTGATGCGTACACTGTTGATTGGTCCCAAGAACTGGCAATATTTAATGTGAAACCAGTATCAACCTGAGATGTTGTTGTTGAAACAGTTTCATCTCCGTCACCATCAGTTGTTCTGGTCAATGATTGAATGTAATTGATTGTTTCCGCAACGCGTAAATTGGCCTCAGACCCTGATAAAACCGTCAACTGTGGTTGAGATATTGTTTTAACCGCGCCTTGTTCTGATAGAAATCTGAAAATGTCATCTGTTGAAAGATTAAGGTTTTTCTGCGTAGGTAAACCAATTGTAATCGGTGTCCCAACCTGATTACTGATTCCACCATCAAGTGTGATACCCGTATTGAACTTTCCAATATCCTGTAGCCCTGTCCATCGAATACCCGCGCTATTCACTGTATCAAGTTGAACTTCCCAAATATATGTCTCGTAAACAATTAAGGCCGTATTGGCACGAATACGATCGAAATAGCTTTGCGCTCTTTGAGAATTTCGTTGTGTGACTGTATAGATGAGGGAACGGGTTGAGCTGTCAATAACGGTCTCTGCATCTGCTACCGCCTGTAATCCTGTTGCAATATTATCGAAACCTGCGTCATCAATGGGGGGCAGTGAAACAATAAATGTTTCGGTTTCTTTAACCTCTAAAATTCCACCTTCATAGGTACAATAGAGATCGGCAAGACCACACAGCCTGATAACAACGTCATTGACTGTTCCTTTTAAATTGGCAACGGTCACTTGCCTTGTTAGGCCTTCTTCGGTTTGAAAGGCAATAGGAACATCATACCCTGCCAAAACAAGTTGTAATGCACCTGCAAGTGTTTCTGAGCGCAATTCGTAAGGGCCGACCTCGTCCATTGAGAGGAGATCGCCGATCTTAACCTTTGGAACCAAGACATCTTCGCCCAAGGGGATGGTCATCACCGCGTCACGATTTTCATTGATGGCTTCGCCTCTTTGTTGCACTTTTGCAGCAGGAGGAATATCAATTGTTCTTCCCTTTGGGGCATTCATCGCGGCACAGGACCCCAGAAAGACAGCCATAGAAAAACCGCCAATCAAAAGGGTAAACTTTTGTAGCATAGATTTTTTTGGTTGGTTTATCAGTGATTTTATAATCATTAAGAAGGCCTCGATCCGGCTGTGGCTCTTTCAACCATTTTTAATAGTCTATCTTTATTGACCGGCTTCTTCAAGACACCTGCAAGGCCCATTTGTGATGCTCTTGATAAAATATCAGGATTATCATCACCTGTGACTATAATCGCAGGTGTTTGGATATTTTCAGATTTCATTTTGGCCAGAAAATCAAAGCCGTCCATAGGTTCCATGCGAACATCAACAAGCATGAGCTGGATAGAGCTCCCTTTTTCACGAATGGCTAGGTTGCCCTCATCCGCGCTTGCAGCTTGCACGACATCATAACCACCGTCCGTTAAAAACTTGGTGATTTGCATGCGTACAAAATCATTATCTTCAATAATTAAAATCATCAATCAGGCCATTACAGAATATTCTTATAAAGAGTACGTGATTCAGTGTGAATCCGTAAAGGCACTATTTTGCATCAAGGGACGAAGCTTTTTAAGCATGTCTTTGTCATTCCTTTTTGTTGCCATTACAAATAATTCCCCATAGAGCGTCATTGGATTTTGCTTCCAATAACTATAGTTTAAGCCATCTTTTAATAAATCATACGTCGCATCTTTATCTGTCATAGTTTTAGAAAGGGCAAGTCGCGCACTAATATAGGTAGGATCCTTTGCCAATGCTGTTTTGAAAAAATGTTCCGCTTTTTGTTTTTTATTATGTCGCAGGGCCAATTCACCCTCATAATAATCCACCTCAACATTGTAAGGATTGCGTCGACGCGCATCGTCGATATAACCTCCAATTTCAAGCAATGCATCGTTCTTTTGGCCTGGTTTGATAACGTTTTGATCATACAAGGCCATTAATGACGATGCCCTGGTGATTGGAACAGAGGGATTAAGGCGCATTGACACACCATCTAACCGATCAATTGCCTCTATGACATTGATCATATCATTATCTGCAATTGCGGTTTTAATGGATATCAAATAATGCTTATTAAACGCCGATTGCGCCGTTAACATCATCATTATAGCCAGAAAAACACTCAACGCTTCTTTTGCAAAAGGAATCGATATTGATTGTTGGTGACATAAAATGCGTCCTATCGACACAGCCAGAATGACCATCACCGCAGGCAGCAATATAACTGGCGTCACCATGGCCATCATTCCGCAATAAAGGATGATCATTGCATAAGGGGCTTGATTGTCTTTGAAGGCAGAAAAACAACATTTTGCAATGACCATGGCTATGCCCAAAACAAAGGCTAGGCCAATTAATCCAATTTCTACCCATAAATGAAGCAGGTCATTATGGGCGTGAAACCCTGTGACATTGACGGCCTGATCAATAACGCGCATATATTCAATTTTGAAAATCTCGCGGAACATGCCGACGCCACTGCCAGTCCAGATGGTATTATTCAATCCAGCTTGTATTGCTGTTTGCCACAAAAGCCACCGATCGGTTGAAGGCTGATGAAGGGATGATAGGGACGATAATGCCGTCGTTTGATCTTGGAAAATCCCATATAAAAATACAAATGCATAAGACGTTGCCGCCAATAATATTATTTTAAAAATTGAAGCTTTTGATCTTAGTGAAGGCGTAAAGATAATCGTCATGACTGTTACAATTATAAGTGCAAGCAACGCCGATTTTGATGTTGTGGCAATGATTGCCAAAATCATTAAAAGGCACAGACTGTAAAACCCGATTACTCGCCAAAAATTTTGGTGTTTCATGTAATGATAAAGGGCGATAACAAATCCAATACCCATAAAAACGGCAAATGAATTCGGGTTTAAAAACGGCCCATTGGCAATTTCAGGGTGTAAACCATTTTCTAAGACAAGCTGGGACAACCCAAAGACAGCCAAAAGGCCACACAACCCCATAACAATCTTCAGAAATAAACCCCATTGAAAATCATCTGTATTTTGAAATGACAGGCATATTAACGGCAGCAAGGCATAAAGAGGAAGCGTGTTGAGCGAATGATATAAAACATCAGACCATAATAAACTTGCGGTACAGAAACTTAAAAACCCTACAAAGCAAAAGGATAGAAACGGATGTTTTATCGTAATTTTGTCTTGTGACAAAACCCGTTCCAAACATAATCCAAAAGCAATGAAATATCCAAATGCGTGTGGAATATACGACCAATCAGGCGTTTGAATAAGGAAACATAAAATTGCATAACATATTGCCCATGTTCGATGCGTTGAATTGATAATCATTCAAAAAGAATACAGGATTTGCAAAAAAGAAAAATGGTGGTTTTCTGTTGCGAGGAAACCACCAACCCCACCTTAAGGACTCAAACCCAAAAGGAATTTATGCGACTCGCTTAAGCGGCAACGGCAGCAATTGTGCCATTGTCGTTAGCTGCAGTCATAGGAGCAAAGTTATCGTTTGCATCTATAAAAAATGATCCTGTATACGGGGGTATCTGCCCGAACGCCGTAAATAACCTTTACTGTGCCGTGTCGATCCTGTTTCGGCCCCATAAAAACACATGGAGTTATGATGTGCTTTTGGTGGAGCCGCCGGGTACTGCCCCCGGGTCCACAACGCTTATTCCGTTAAAACGTCTAGCGTCATAGCTGTTTCCAGCATTAAAAAGTATAGCACAAAAGCGTATTTAAGCAAGAAACATTACTATTCCCTTGCAATTCACCCCAAAACAATGTTAATTACGCGACTAATAGCCGATGTGGGAGGTTGAAAAACCGTTAACACCACTCAGCAATTGTTTAAATGAAACTAACTTTTAACAAGGTGTGAAAAAATGGCAGCAGCTAAAAAGAAGAAAAAAGTCGCTAAAGTCGTATCGCTTCAGGTACCCGCAGGCGCGGCAAATCCGTCACCCCCCGTTGGTCCCGCATTAGGTCAGGCCGGTGTGGCGATTATGGATTTCTGTAATCAATTTAACGATAAAACAAAGGAAATGGAAAAGGGCACGCCCTGTCCTGTGATCATTAGTGTTTACGAAGATCGCTCTTTTGACTTTATCATCAAGACTCCTCCGGCGTCTTATTATATCCTTAAAGAGGCAGGATTGAAAAAAGGGGCATCAAACCCATCAACAGAAGTTGCAGGAAAAATCAAAAAATCATCCATCAAAAAAATCGCCGAGGCGAAAATGGTTGATTTATCTGCGAATGATATTGATCAGGCAATGAAAATTATTGAAGGCTCCGCGCGCTCTATGGGCGTCGAAGTTGTGGAGGGTTAAAACAATGGCATTATCAAAAAGACAAAAAATTTGGGCCGATAAAGTTGACGTTGATAAATTTTACAATATTGACGAGGCAATCAAGCTTGCAAAAGAATTGGCGACATCAAAATTTGATGAATCCGTTGAATTATGCATGAATTTGGGTGTTGATCCAAAACATGCGGACCAAACGGTTCGTGCCATGACAACACTTCCTCATGGAACTGGTAAAACATTGCGTGTGGCTGTGTTCGCCCGTGATGAAAAGGCCGAAGAAGCGAAAGCCGCAGGTGCAGATATCGTTGGTGCTGAAGATTTGGTTGAAACAATCCAAAAAGGTGAAATCAACTTTGATAAATGTATCGCAACGCCGGATATGATGGCGCTTGTCGGGCGTTTGGGTAAAATTTTGGGAACAAAGGGCATGATGCCTAATCCTAAGGTTGGAACAGTAACCCCAGATGTTGCCAAGGCCGTGAAAGAACAAAAAGGTGGATCCGTTGAATTTCGTGCGGAAAAGGCCGGTATTGTTCACGCAGGCGTTGGGAAGGCATCGTTTGACGAAAAACAACTGAAAGAAAATGTTGTTGCATTTGTACAAGCCGTTCAACGGGCAAAACCTGCGGGCGCAAAGGGAACATATATTGAAAAAATTGCATTGACGACAACAATGGGTCCAGGCATCAAAATTGATATTGAAAGCCTTCAAGACGCTGCATAATAGACA
>JAUHXB010000226.1 GCA_030427215.1 Alphaproteobacteria bacterium
AGGGGATGTTAGTCATGAAATTAAAGCCGTTGATCATATTTGGCGTGGTGACAGTAAACAATTAAAACTCGATCTTTATGGCACGAATATGCAGATACAGGTTTGGCAAGCCTTGCTTAAAATCCCATTCGGCGCGGTGACGGATTATAAAGCGATTGCCCAATATATCGGCAAACCAAAGGCCGCGCGTGCGGTCGGCAATGCAGTGGGAATGAACCCCGTCTCACTCCTTATTCCTTGCCATCGCGTCATTCAATCAACAGGCATTGTCAATAATTACGGGTGGGGAAGCCCACGCAAAAAAATTATTTTAGGGTTAGAGGGAAAAAACAGTTGATTTATAATCCTCTTTATTTTAACATATAAAAAATTTAAAGGGAGATATTTAATGCCTAACGATACCGTTGTTCCATTCCGTAGATGTGCAAATCCAAAGCAGTACATTGTAATGACTGTTCTTCCTGAACTGGAGCTGGATCATGTGGTTTTAGGACTTAGAGAAGGAAGAGATGACAACCCCGTAGAAATTTTCGTAGCGATACCAAAATCTATATTATCAGACATAAAATGTCGCACTTGGATTCATACTGATATCAATTATGGTGAGACTATTAAAATGACTTATACCGAAAAACAAATTCCCGTTCTTAAACGTTTTGAAGTTGTTAGAGAATGCCCCACTCAAAAACTGCGCGAAATATTAAAATTATAAAATGAATTGACTTGCCATAACGATTTCTGGTTTATTAAATAATAAACAGGGAAATAATAAAAATGAGTCAGATTATATCAAGGCAATTTAATGGCCGAAATGCTCCTATTGATTTATATGAGGTAGCCGAAAAATTTAAATGTAATGGACATGTGTTTCTGTCCCTTAAATTTGCAGGGCAGGATTTTCCCCCTACATTAACAATTGCATTTTTAGCAGATGGTAACGAAAAAATGTCAGATTACATCGACGTAAGCGACAAAATCGAATTTACACCACTAAAATGCACACGCTTTGGTTGGGATATTCGCAAGCATTTTTTTGACAATGAGCATCCTGCCCTAATGGTGACATCAGTTAAATTATGGAAGCCAAATGTTGTTTCCTTGGAGGGATGGAAAAATCTGCAAAAACCACAAACGCGTTTTAAAAGAAGGGGTTTATAAATAATGGCTAAGAAACCCAAGCAAGCATCGATACTAAATTTCCCTGGTCAACCAAAAGGCCGTTGCTACAGAGTTGCAGGATCAATCAGTTTTAAAGACAAAGATTTTGTTTTTTGTATGTTACAGTTAAATTTTGCTGGTGAACGGCAAGAACTTTACGCAGCCTTTCGAAAGGACTTGGTTAAAGGATTTGATCTCAAAAGTGGGCTAATCATCCAGGCAACGTTGGATAATAGAGAAAGAATTCTTATTGATGATAATGATTACCAAGACCTTGAGGCGGTTATTGTCACAAGCTGTGAAGTTTCAAAACAAAACCCCTTTTTGCCTGCCGCTATTGGCCATTCTAATCAGTTAAATCGTCCCAGAACTCTTTAACTTTATTGAAAAATCCTGCGGATTCGGGGGAATTTTTGGATGGATCTTTGCCGCCAAATCCTTTCAAGATATCCTTTTGCTTGCCCGATAAATTGACGGGCGTTTCAACAAATATTTCGATATAGGCATCGCCGCGCGATGATGAATGCAACACGCTCATGCCTTTGCCTTTCAGGCGGAATTGTTGACCTGTTTGTGTTCCGGCGGGGATTTTGACTTCGGCCTTGCCTCCCTCAATTGTGGGAACTTTCACTTCGCCACCCAATGCGGCATCGGTCATCGCAACGGGAACGCGGCAATACAAGTTTGATCCCTCACGTTGATAGAATTTATGCGGTTTAACGTTGATAAGGACATAAAGATCGCCTGCTGGGCCACCTTTCATTCCTGCCTCACCTTCGCCATTTAGGCGAATACGACGACCATGATCTATCCCTGCGGGGACAGTGACCTTTAACGTTTTGGATGTTTTCATACGGCCTTCGCCTGCGCATGATCCGCATTTTTCTTTAATCACTTGCCCTGCGCCCCCACATGACGGACAAGTACGTTCAACCGTGAAAAACCCTTGTTGCGCGCGTACGCGACCCACGCCTCCACATGATGTACATGAAACAGGAGATGTCCCTTTTTTCGCGCCTGACCCATCGCATGTGTCACACGATTCCCATGTTGGAATACGGATTGTTTTTTCCGCACCCGTAAAGGCCTCTTCTAATGAGATATCCATGTTGTATTGAAGGTCAGACCCACGCGCCGCACCGCCACGTTGGCCACCGCCGCGCCCTCGTCCGCCCATAACATCGCCGAACATTTCTTCGAAAATATCGCTAAACCCAGCCGCGCCACCACCAGTGCCGAATCCGAAGTCGGAGAAACCACCGCCCGCACCGCGACCACCGCCCCCACCTTGGAAGGCCGCCTTGCCATAGGCATCATAAGCCGCGCGTTTTTGGTCATCTTTTAAGATGTCATAGGCCTC
>JAUHXB010000227.1 GCA_030427215.1 Alphaproteobacteria bacterium
CAGTTGGCGAAGATCAGTACGATGAACTTCAGGAACCTCCACGGTTAGAAGCCTCAAAAGATCACCGCCTGTGGCCCTTATGCCGTAAGGCGTTAATGGATATTTATGACCCTGAAATTCCGACCAATATTTACGAATTGGGTTTGATATTAAAGGTGATTTTGACCGATGATACGGATGCGGGTGTGACCGATTGCCATGTTGAAATGACGCTAACATCCCCAGGGTGCCCAGTGGCACAGGAAATGCCGGGTTGGGTGAATAACGCGTTAATGCCAATTGACGGCATTGGCGAGGTCACGGTTGATATCGTCTGGGACCCAGTATGGGACCCAACATTCATGTCGGAAACGGCCAAAATGGAATTGAATATGTTTTAGGAATGTATGAATGAAACAACTTCTCACCATATCAAATGACGCTCGGGATTGGCTGTTGGGACAAGATGCCTCAACCGTCATGGTGCGCGTTAATACCAAGGGATGCGCGGGCGGAGAATATGAATTTAATATCCCCGATGACAAAACGGATTTATCGGCCTGTGATAAGGTTGAAGATAATCAAATCACGCTTTATTTCCCACGGACCGATTTATTTAAATTAATAGGATCGGAATTGGTGTTATTTACGGATGAATTTAACACGCGTTTGGATTTTAAAAATCCGAATGAAGATTCCCGTTGTGGATGCGGTGAATCTGTCTCTTTCAAAGTCGAGCGATAATCACTATCCTCTAAATCATGATTCATACATTTCCCACCCGTGTTTATTATCAGGACACTGATGCTGGTGGCATTGTTTATCACCCTAATTATTTAAGCTTTGCCGAACGCGGACGTACCGAAATGATCAATGATTTGGGGTTATCAAACAGCTATATCCGTGATGAGTTGGACACCTACATCGTTGTTCGCCATGTCGAGGCGGATTACACGGCCTCCGCCAAATTGGAAGATCGCTTAAACATTGAAACCGAAGTCACCGATATTGGGCGCACATCATTTACGCTTACACAAACCGTGAAACGCGATGATGGCCTTGTCTGTGCCACAATGATCGTTAAACTTGTTTGTGTGAATACTGATTCTGGACGGCCTGTTCGTATTCCAGAGATTTTAAAGGAAAAATTATCATGACGACTGAAGCAAACTTTGCCCCAAACCCCATTGATCGCGTGGTCGAAGGCGCAGTGATAGAGGGATCACAAATCGCCCATGACATGTCCGTTTGGGGCATGTTTATGCAGGCCGATATTGTCGTAAAGGTCGTGATGATTGCCCTTGTTTTGGCGTCTGTTTGGTGTTGGACAATCATTTTTGAAAAAACAAAAACAATGAAATTGGCCAATCGCCGTGCGAAAAAATTCGAAGATGCCTTTTGGTCGGGGGAACCGTTGGATAAATTATACGAACGTGTCAAACAATCGAAAAACGACCCCATGTTGGCAACATTTATCGCGGGCATGGATGAATGGAAAGTCGCGGCAAGTGATCAAAAATCAGGAAACGCATCTTTACAAGCGGGCCTTCAACAACGGATTGAACGCGCCATGAGCGTTGAAATCACAAGATCCGTTGATAAAATGGAAAAAAACATGACTTTTTTGGCCAATGTCGGGTCATCCGCGCCTTTTATTGGTCTATTTGGAACGGTTTGGGGTGTTATGAACAGCTTTATCGCCATTGCGGGATCAAATAACACGTCATTGGCGATTGTTGCACCGGGTATTGCCGAGGCGTTGTTTGCAACGGCCTTGGGTTTGGTCGCTGCGATTCCTGCGGTGATTGCGTACAATAAATTTTCTTCTGATCTCAACAGCTACGCCGACAGGTTGGAAAATTTTGCAACGGAATTTAGCGCGATCTTGGGTCGTCACTTGGCAAAATCAGCCAACAGACCGCAATTTGAGAAGAAAGAAATGGCTTAAGGAATGGGTGCAAAACTAAACACACCAAAGGGGCGAAAACGGCATAATGCCATTGCCGAAATTAATGTCACTCCGTTTGTGGATGTGATGCTTATACTCCTCATTGTGTTTATGGTGACTGCGCCACTCATGACCGCGGGTGTACCTGTTGATTTGCCTGATTCAAAGGCTCAATCTTTGAACGAGGATGACAACGCCCCTGTTGAGGTAACATTAACCAGTGAGGGATTATTTATCGGCGAATCAGAATTAAAAGAAGATAATTTAATTCCATACCTTAATGCGATGACAAGCGGAAAGGAAGATCGTCGAATATATCTGCGTGCGGATAAGGGGTTGAATTACGGCGATGTGATGCGTGTTTTGGGTGCTATTAACGCAGGTGGATTCCAAAAGGTTGCGTTGATTTCTGTTGGACAATAATTCGCCACAAATAGTGATTAGTATTTATTAATGAAATTTTCTGCATTTACAAAATCGGTTCTGTTTCATGGCCTTGTGGTCGTGGTCTTAAGTGGTGCGTTTTTTTTTAAAGACGACATTGTTGAGGTGAAGGAAACGCCGATTCAAGTGTCTTTCGT
>JAUHXB010000228.1 GCA_030427215.1 Alphaproteobacteria bacterium
TCCAAAATTCCGCGTGCGGCATCCGCCACGGGTTCGTTCATATCGTCCCCTTCAACCAACACGGAAAACAGCCCCGTTATTGCACCTTGTCCTTTCACGCCAGGTCCTGCACGTTCCAACAATCTTGCCAATTCGCCATACATGGATGGTGGGTAACCTTTTGTCGTGGGTGGCTCGCCCGCGCTCAATCCTATTTCACGGATGGCCATGGCAAAACGTGTGACACTATCAATCATACATAAAACCTGATTATTTTTCGCGCGGAAATATTCGGCAATCGCCATGGTCATATACGCCGCTTGGCGTCGCATCAATGGGGGTTCATCACCTGTTGCAACAACGATGACAGATCGCGATAGGCCTTCTTCGCCTAAATCATCTTCGATAAATTCTTGAACTTCGCGACCACGTTCCCCGACCAACCCAATGACGGACACTTCGGCGGCGGTGTATTTCGCCATCATGGATATTGTGACGGATTTACCAACCCCAGATCCCGAAAAAATACCCATACGTTGCCCCTGACATGTTGCCAGAAATGTATTGATGGCGCGTACACCCAAATCCAATTTCTCGCCAATGCGAGTGCGGTCTTTGGCAGGTGGCGGAGAATTTTTAAGCGGAATTGGCAAATCACCCTGAGGCAATGGCCCTTTACCATCCAAGGGTTCACCAAGGGCGTTGATTACACGACCTAACCATTTGTCGGATGGTGATATTGTCGGGGCATACCCCGCAATTTCGGCACGACAACCCAATCCAACACCGTCCAATGTGCCAAAGGGCATGATGAGTGCGATGCCATCGCGAAACCCAACGGTTTCACATGGAATACGACGTCCATCTTTTGGGCACAGATAGACCATTGACCCGATGGACAGGCGGTCGGCAACACCTGTAATTTCGACCACAAGCCCAAGGATTTTTGTCACCTTACCCGATATTTTTTCGGGTTTCAGTTGACCAAGGTCATGCAGGATGTGATCAATTTTGGACATGCATATATATTATATGAGTTGCAATCGTTAATCACCAAAATTTATATCGCACTGCATCATGGCTTAACACTTTATCTTTCATTGGAAATCATCTAAAAATCCATTCATGGTAAAAAAGAAATCAAAGAAAAATTCTGCTGATAATCCATCAATTGATGACATGAAGAAAATGTACCATGACATGGTGCTTATTCGTCGGTTTGAGGAAAAAGCGGGTCAGTTATATGGTATGGGCCTTATTGGTGGGTTTTGTCACCTCTACATTGGTCAGGAAGCCGTTGTAACCGGCATTCAATCCATGCAGGAACCTCAAGACACCGTGATCACAACCTATCGCGATCACGCACATATGTTGGCCTGTGATATGGATCCAAAAGGCATTATGGCGGAATTAACAGGCCGCGAAGGCGGGTTTTCACGCGGTAAGGGCGGAAGCATGCATATGTTTTCGCAAGAAAAAAACTTCTTTGGCGGGCATGGGATTGTTGGTGCGTCAACATCCCTTGGAACAGGTTTGGCCTTTGCCCATAAATACAATAAAGACGGCGGCGTCTGCGTTGCCTATTCAGGGGACGGCGCGGCAAATCAGGGGCAAGTTTACGAATGTTTCAACATGGCAAAGCTTTGGAGCTTACCAGTTCTCTATGTGATTGAAAATAATAAATACGGAATGGGAACATCAACGGCACGTCACGCCGCGGGTGAATTATACCGTCGTGGCGAAGGGTTCGATATTCCGGGGGAACAAGTGGACGGACAAGATATTTTTGCCGTGCGCGATGCCGCGGCAAAGGCATTGGATTATGTGCGCTCAGGCAACGGCCCTTATGTGTTGGAGGTGATGACCTATCGTTACCGCGGACACTCAATGTCCGACCCGGGAACATACCGTAATAAAGAAGAGGTCGAAGATTACAAAACATCAAAAGACCCGATTAATCGTTTAAAGGCGCGTTTGTTTGACGAAGGCGTGACCGAAGATGATTTAAAAGTTATTGATAAAGACATCAAAGCGATCATCAAAGAAACAGAAGAATTTGCAAAAACATCACCAGAACCAGAGGCAGAAGAGTTATGGACAGATGTGCTTGTAGAAGTGGGATAATAGAGAAAAGGAAGCTAAAATGACAACAACATCAAAATCAGCATTTCAAGCATTGAATAAAAGCATGAAACTTCGAACAGTAGCAGGCGTTGTTCACACCTCGAGGCCTTTCATTGTTAATGAAAAAACTACAGTTCACATGGTTAATGATACTGTCGCGGGAGTTTTAAATAATGTTTTGCGTTTACGTCGAGAAGGTAAATTTACAACGGATGTTATCGCGCAAGCACCCAAAGGTTCTGTTACGCCTATATCGTCACCAAAATAAAATAAAAACGTGTCACTAGAATTTATTGTAGTGACTATTTAGAGAGAAAACATGCCAATAGAAATTTTAATGCCGGCGTTATCGCCAACTATGACCGAGGGCAAACTTGCCAAATGGGTTAAAAGTGAAGGTGAC
>JAUHXB010000229.1 GCA_030427215.1 Alphaproteobacteria bacterium
TTGCAACTCTATCATTGCTGCTTACAAGAGCAGAATAGCTTCCACTAACAACCTTTGCAGCGATTATATCATCATCGTCCTTACCTCGAAGGGGGTCGAAATTACGAACATGCATGGCCAATATAACGCCTAACGCGTACAAATCGTCAAGAATAGTGCCCTCACCACGCCCTATAGGTGATGCCATTGCTCTTTCTACAGGTTCGTAAATAACCGGCTGATTAAATGAAGCGGGTGCAGACAGGCACTCGCCTAATTTTATTTTACTTGTTTGCTTATCGCTTTTGTAAAGATTGGTTGCCCTAATATTACCATGAGTAACATCTCTTTGTTGTAGGTTATTTAAGCTTGTAACCACAGGTATCAAAATATTTTCTATGATATCTTCTGACCGCCATCCTTTTGCAATGTCTTCATCATCTTCATAAAGCCTCTCACCTAAATCATCTTGATAAATGTAACAAAATACGGCCTTTTTGTTACCTAAAAGCGCACGCCCATAAGCAATAAGCTTTGGAAGTGATTGGTTAGCTAGTTTTTGATAGTAATCGGAAATATTTGTTCTCGGTATATAGTTAGGATTACATACCATTGCGAAAAGACCACGAGGATTAGATTCACTCGTGCCAGCAGAATAAGCCTTAACATGCTCAGTTGAATAACGAGGGAGCTCTTTTTTTAAATCAATAAAATATTTATTTTGAAAGACAGCAAATCTTTCGTTCTTTACAGACGCTAAACTATCTTCAGATTTTTCTACTGTATCTGTAGATTCTTTGTCATCTTGTTTTTGGTGTTCTTCTGACATGGCCATGATTAAAAAAAGAAAATTAAGTTACGCCTTAGTTTAAAAGGATTTTTCTTTTTTGTATATACCACAGGCAATATTTGTCTTTAAAAATAACTCTCACGAAGAATTGTATCAGAACGTTCCGGAGATGTTGAAATAATTGAAATGGGTTTTTCAATTAAATCTTCTAATGTTTGAATGTAATTTTTTGCCTCTATTGGTAAATCATCAAAATTCTGAATGCCGGCGGTTGTTCCATCCCACCCACTAACAGTTTTATAAATCGGTTTAATAGTGTTCCATATGGTTATATCAGACGGTAAATAATCAATTTTTGATTCATTAATAGTGTAGCCGACACATATGTTTATTTCATTTAATCCATCTAAAACATCAAGTTTTGTAAGGGCGATAGAATCAATATCGCTAATGCGGCAGGAATGTTTAACAAGGACCGCATCAAACCAACCGCAGCGGCGTTTGCGCCCCGTAACCGTTCCAAATTCATGACCTTTTTCACCCAGATATTGTCCGATATCATCGTCCAATTCGGTGGGGAAGGGGCCTGTTCCAACACGTGTTGTATAGGCCTTTGCCAAACCAACAACATGCGATTTTCTGGCCGCGCCTAAGCCTGTTCCTGCCGATATTTGCCCTGCAACTGTATTTGACGACGTCACAAATGGGTACGTTCCATGATCAATGTCCAGAAGCGATCCCTGCGCCCCTTCGAATAAAATATTCTTATTATCCGCATGTGCCTTTACCAAGGATTGGTCCACTGCACCGATATAGGGGGTGATTTTATCCTTAACCGACATTAATTCACTATAAATCTCATCTACATTTTGCTGCTTTAGACCAAGGCCTTTTATCGAGATGTTATGATGATCAATTAACGATTGAAGGCGTGATTTTAAGTGTTCGGGATTCTGCAAATCTCCTATACGAATCCCACGACGTGCAACCTTGTCCTCGTATGCGGGGCCAATGCCTTTTTTCGTCGTGCCGATATTTTGATCACCGCGTGCGTCTTCCATAATACCATCCAGTGTTTTATGAATGGGCAGAATCAAATGCGCTTTATCCGAAATCATTAATTTTTCAGGTGTTATGGTCAGGCCCTCTTTTTCAACGGATTCAATTTCGGCAGCAAGCGCGAATGGGTCAACAACCACACCATTACCAATAAAGGATTGAGTATTATCCCGCACAATGCCAGAGGGAAGTAAGTTTAATTTATACGTCTTTCCATCAATAACAAGCGTATGGCCAGCGTTATTCCCCCCTTGAAATCGTGCAATAAAATCCGCGCGTTCCGCCAATAAATCAACGATTTTGCCTTTGCCCTCATCACCCCATTGGGTGCCTATCACTGTGATCATATTTATCATAGGCTATCACTAACAACAAAAAAAGCCTGCGTAAAGCAGGCTTTTGGAAGTTATTAATAATGATTATGAGTTAGGCCGCTTTTTTTGCCTTTTTCATTGTTTGTTGAAAGCTTTTAGACATTTGGTCGTTAATGGGCTCCATCGAATCCATACACATTTTAATTGTTTTTTCAGACATAGCCGTTGCATTTGACATGGTGTCTTCCATGGTTGCTTGCGCAATTTTTGTGCTTGTTTCCGTCATATCATTCAATGTTTTACATGACATGAACTCCTTCATTGCTTTTGCTTGCTTTTCACGAG
>JAUHXB010000230.1 GCA_030427215.1 Alphaproteobacteria bacterium
ATGAAATTTTTGAAAAACGGGATGGCAACGCCTGTGGCTTGGGACTCTGGCATAGCATGCATAATGCCCAATATCGCGACCACGCCAATAATCAATTGAAACAATATTTTTAATTTCCCAGGCAATCCGTCTGATGATCGTTTGGTGAGTTTAAGGTAATCATCGGCAAATCCAATTGCGCCAAACCCACCTAAAACCAATAAGGCATACCAGACAAATTCATTGGTTAAATCCGCCCATAATAATGTTGAGATAATAACCGAACAGAGGATCATCAATCCGCCCATGGTTGGTGTGCCAACCTTGGTAAAATGCCCCTCAGGGCCATCGGCACGGATGGGTTGACCTTTACCTTGTTTGGACCTGAGCCAATTGATCGACCATGGTCCGATGATGAAACTGATCATCAATGCCGTCATCACCGCCCCGCCTGTGCGAAACGTCAAATACTGAAACAAATTAAAGATCTGAAAAGCATCGGCAAGAGGGAATAGAAGGTTATAGAGCATGAATGGTCTTTCTTATTTGGATAGCGCCCGAATGGCGTTGACGACTTTACCCATTTTAATGCCAAATGATCCTTTGACAAGGATGATATCACCGGGGCGGACAGTATCATGAACTTTATTGGCCAATTCATTGGAGGTATCCGTGATCACGCCCTGCCGATCAGCGGGAATGGCGCTGAATAAATATTCACTATCTGCCCCGCAACAATAGATCAGGTCTATATTTGCATCCATGAAGGGCGGGGCTAAATTTTCATGCATGGCTTTCGCGTAATCACCCAATTCCGCCATGCGGCCAATCATGGCGATGCGCCGCCCTGACCCCTTTGGAGTCATTTTCCCCAAATTGCGCAAGGCCATTTCAACGGCAATTGGCGCGGCATTATATGAATCATCAATGAGCGTAACAGGGGGTTCACCGTCTTTAATGACAATATCCTCAATTGTGCCTCGCCCTTCCAATGGTTTGATCTGGGAAAAGGCCTTGGCGGCCTTTTGAACATCGCGTCCTGTAACCTTAACCGCCAGTAACGCAGATAAGCTGTTCACCGCCATGTGGTCACCCATAACATTGAGGGTGTAAGATATGGTGCCGCCCATAATGCAGGCCTCAACAGTCATTGATCCATCATTATGCGTAGCTGAAATCAATCGCGCATCGGCTTTTTCGTGTTTGCCGAATGAATATATTTTTTCAATACCGCTGGCTTTCGCATTGCTAATCAACGCATCATAATAGTCATTATCAATAGGTAGGATCGCCATGCCGTGCGCATTCATCCCCTCAAAAATCTCAGATTTGGCATCAACAATGCCACCCATTCCATTATCAAAATTTTCAATATGTTGTTCGGAAATCCATGTGATAATCGCGATGTTGGGTCGAACCTGATGTGACAATGGCGTGATTTCACCCGCATGGTTCATTCCGATTTCAAACACGCCGACTTGCGTATTCTCATGCATATTCGCAAGCGTATATGGCACGCCAATCATGTTGTTATAGGATTTAACGGAGGCATGGGTGATTGCATCCGCCCCGCGAAAGGCCGTTTCAACCATATCACGAACGGTTGTTTTTCCAACCGACCCTGTGATGGCGATAGATTGTTTTAACGTCGCGCGGTTACGAGCATGCTTGCCCAAATCCTGCATCGCCTGAAATGTGTTTTCGACAATTATTTGAGGGATATCGACATCCATTTCATGGTCGACAATCACAGCAACCGCACCATTATCAATGGCGGAGGGTACAAAATCATGCCCGTCCAAACCACTTGTCCGGTATTTTTCTGTGCCTGCCTCGCCTTTAAGTGCGATGAAAATATCGCCCGATTGAACCTCACGACTATCCATGACAAGGCGTTTGACTGACCAATTATCAGGGCCGATTAATTGCCCCTTTGTCGCGGTTATAATGTCATTGCAATTATATAAAACGGTCATCTTTTTTCCATCGCTTTTTGTGTCACGGTTAAATCATCGAATGGGTGGTTCACACCTTTGATCATTTGGCCTTGTTCATGGCCTTTACCCGCGACCAATAAGATATCACCATCACGCAATAATGATACACCATGTTGGATTGCACGGTCGCGATTTCCAATATTATCGGCATCTGCGCATCCCATCATCACATCCGCGCGAATATCATCGGCGTTTTCATCACGCGGATTATCATCCGTGACAATCACATGATCGGCATATTTTGTCGCGGCCTGTCCCATCAATGGCCGTTTGGTTTTATCGCGATTTCCACCCGCCCCAAACACCACAATTAGGCGGTTTTTGACATGAGGGCGAAGCGATTGCAACGCCTTTTCCAATGCATCAGGCGTATGCGCATAATCGATAAAGGCCGAGGCTCCGTCTTTGGTCGCCGCCAACTCCATCCGTCCACGAACTGTTTTTAATTTGGGAAGGGCGTCAATAATTTTGTTTGTATCTAACCCCAACGCCACACAA
>JAUHXB010000231.1 GCA_030427215.1 Alphaproteobacteria bacterium
CAATTGTGTAAATATCAAAGCTGTTATCCTTAAGAGGCAATTTTTCTGCATTCGCCGTGACCCATTGCAGGTCGGTTATACCACGATCAAATGCACGCGCTTGCCCAACATCCAACATTGATTCGTTGATATCACTGACCGTGATAGTGGCACGCCCTCCCGTGGCCTTATGTACACGAAAGGCGATGTCACCTGTCCCTCCCGCAACATCCAAAATGGCATGATGTGATTGTGGATTCACTTGTTTGACAAATTTATCTTTCCAAACGCGATGCACACCACCGCTCATCACATCATTCATAATATCATAGCGCGTTGCGACATTATCAAACACACCTAACACTTTAGATGTCTTCTCATCGGGGGTAACGTTTTCCGTTCCAAAAGATGTTGATTCAGGGTTTTTCACCATAGGTAAATTTTTTATACGCAAAGCCTACCCATGTCACGGGAAAATTTTTATATTGTTGACAAAATAGGTATTCTGTCCTATAATAAATATGTGTAATTAGAACGAAACCGTTCTTATAGGCAGCAGTCAAAAACCTTAGTCTATTTAGTCTAAATCAATAAAATCAATAACTTAACTGTTGTATATTAAACTAAAAAGACTAAATTTTATAAAAACCTTCGTTTGCTTGTGCCTTCATGGTAAATAAATAACCATGAAATTAATTAAAGCCATGGCCACCGTAGGCGGTTTAACATTCCTCTCTCGTATATTGGGATTTATCCGCGATACATTGACCGCGATTATTATGGGGGCAGGGCCGTTGGCGGATGCGTTTTTTGTCGCACTCAAACTTCCTAATCTTTTCAGAAGGATTAGCGCAGAGGGCGCATTTAGCGTTGCCTTCATTCCATTGTTTTCTGAATCGATTGAAAAAGATGGTAAGGACGCATCATTAGCGATGAGCCGTAATATGATGGGGTTCATGGTTCTCATCCTTTGTGCCTTTGTTGGGTTAGGCCTTGCGGCAATGCCTTTTATCATTCGTGCCATCGCACCGGGGTTTGAAGTTGGTGGAGAGCGATATGCAACCGCGTGGGCATTGTCATGCATAACATTCCCCTATCTTTTGTTCATATCCATGGCGGCCTTATTAGGCGGGGTGATGAACAGTGTTGGACGATTTGGCGTTTATGCGTTTTTACCAAGCCTGTTTAATGTCTGTCTAATCGGTGTTCTTATTTTTAACGATATAATAAGCAATACGCCTGCCGAAGCCCTTGCCATAGGGGTTTTAATTGCAGGGATCGTTCAATTTTTGTGGATATTTATTTATGCCGGGAAACACGGATGGTTGGTTTATCCAACATGGCCGCGTTTAACGCCAAAGGCGAAGAAATTATTTGTACTCATGCTGCCTGGAATTTTGGGGGCAGGGGTGTATCACCTGAATATATTTGCCGATATGATTATTGCGTCGTTTTTAGAGGCTGGATCTATCTCATATCTCTATTATGCAGATCGCCTTCAACAACTGCCTCTTGGGGTGGTTGGGATTGCGGTTGGGACGGCCTTGTTGCCTATGTTGTCACGGTCATTGGTTGCCAAAAACCATGATCAGGCCAATCAATATTTCAATCGGTCGATTGAGGCCTGTTTGTTTTTTGCGCTGCCTGCGGCGGTGGCGCTCATGTTGTCGGCAAAACCCATTATTGCATCGTTATTTAATTATGGAGAATTCACATCCTATGATACGCGTATAACATCAATAGTTTTAACATGCTATGCCGTTGGATTGCCGTTTTATATTGTGGCAAAGGTGTTTCAGTCCGCGTGCTTTGCCCACCAAGACACAAAAACACCCGTCAAAATATCGATGATTTGCGCCGTTACAAATATTATATTTGGTGTCTTTTTGTCGCTTTATATAGGTGTTGCGGGAATTGCACTGGCCACATCACTATCAGGTATTATTCAAATCGTGTTGTTATATCGTGTCATGAAACGTATGGATCACTTGTCCTTCGACCGACAATTAAAGGTCAATATTATTAAAATAATATCGGCTTGCCTTGTTATGGCGGGGATAATTACAGGGTATTTATATGGTGTGGGTAAAATTGTTTTTATGGATCAAACACCAATGCGCATTGCTTATTTGGCTGGCTTGGTCGGAGCAGGGGGCATAACCTATGCGATTATGATTACTATGCTGAAAGTCTTTACAAAAGATGACCTCAAAGCGTTTTTCAAGAAATCGTAATGAAAAATAGACACAATAAAAAAACCCCTCTAATAAAGAGGGGTTTAATAATTCAGTTATAAAACCGATATTACTTGCGGTAGCAAGAACGGTTCATTTCTTCTAAACGACGAACACGCTCATTACAAGCGGCCAAAGCGTCAACTGAAGAATCGTAAACTTTACCAGAAAATACTGTTTTATCTCCTGCTGTACGGTCGCCATATGTGCCAACACCATCATCGGATGCGCAAGCAGATAG
>JAUHXB010000232.1 GCA_030427215.1 Alphaproteobacteria bacterium
CGGAATATACTCCTCCGCCATCATATTTTTCTGTGTCACATCAGGTTGAAAATTATCGTTTTCCAAAACGATTGTGACATCCACACTTGATCCCTCATCCCGTGGCTTTAAAACATAAGGCGCCTGATACGGGTAATCCAATGTCTTGGGCACCTGCACCCCGATCGATTGAGCAATGATTTTGGTTATGGGTTTATCCATCGCAATGGCCGATGTCATGACACCAGAGTGGGTGTAAGGAATTTGCATCATTTCTAAAACGCCTTGGATCAATCCATCTTCGCCGCCCGTGCCGTAAATATTATTGAACACAACATCAGGGCGAGGCGTTAATTGATCGATAAAATCGTTGATATCGCGTTTCACATCAATGACACGGACATCATATCCCGCATCGATCAAACCCTTTTCAACGGCCTTACCTTTGGTCAATGAAACATCGCGTTCCGCCGACCATCCCCCCACCAATAATGCAACTGTTTTCATCATGGCTATAATGCTATCAAACCTATCATGCCTTGACGATTATTTTTTTAAAATTGACTCTCATCGTGGTCTTACCCTACTCTCAACACCAATGGAATCGACCATTACACATTAATAGAAGAAAAAGGATATGACTCATGGCAGGATATTTTGAATTGAAAACAGCCAAGGATGGCCAAACATATTGGAACCTTAAGGCAGGAAACCACGAAACAATTTTAACAAGCGAAATGTACACAACACGCGTCGCGGCCGAAAATGGCATGGAATCCGTTCGTAACAATTGTACCGATGAAAACCGTTATGACCGTCGTGAACAAACAAATGGCAAGCCTTATTTCGTATTAAAGGCAGGAAACGGCCAAGAAATTGGTCGTTCAGAAGCCTATGAATCAACCGCGTCAATGGAAAACGGAATTCAATCCGTGACAACAAACGGCACAACAACCGAAACAAAAGACAAAACAGACAGCGCACAAGCGGCATAAGTCTTATTGTTTTTTTAATTGTTTTTAAAAGCCACCCTTTACGGGTGGTTTTTTTATGCGCGCGAAAAGATAACGATCCTCTTGTTCCCAGTACCAAAATGATTATGATCTTTATTCATGAAACAAAGTGTTGTTGCAATTGGAAATTTTGACGGTGTGCATGTCGGGCATCAGGATGTTTTGGCGAAGGCTCGCACGCTTGCCGATAAACATGGGTATGATTTTTGCGTGTTGACCTTTACGCCACACCCACGTCAGGTTTTTCAACCCAATATTGCGCCCTTTCGCATTTCATCTGATCCCGTTAAACGCGAATTATTTAATAGTTTAGTAAAACCAGATCGATATGTCGTTTTGAACTTTGACGAAGCTCTCAAAACAAAAACCGCGGATCAATTTATCGATGATATTTTGATCGGTGAATTACATTCCGCCATGGTCATTGTTGGTGAAAATTTTCATTTCGGCTATCAACGGTCAGGTAATATTGAAACATTAAAAGAGCGTAATGAATTTGAAACTATTCCTGCTGACCTCATTAAAATTGGCGGTGAAGTTGTGTCTTCATCGCGTATTCGTGATCACCTTAAAGCCGCAGAAATTGAACAAGCCAACACGCTTTTGGGATGGGATTGGGTGATTGAATCCGAAGTCATCCACGGCGATAAACGTGGCCGTGAATTGGGATACCCCACCGCCAACATGCATTTTGGCGATACGATTGTGCCTTCCCACGGCATATATGCCGTTCGTGTTTTAATTGAAGGCGAGGACAAGTGGCGGAATGGCGCGGCCAATATTGGCATCCGCCCCATGTTTGAAACCGCCATGCCAATGTTGGAAACATATATTTTTGATTTTGACGCAGAGATTTACGGACAACAATTAAAAATCAAACCCGTTCAAAAAATCCGTGATGAAATCAAATTCGATAATCTGGACGACCTCATCACCCAAATGGGCAAAGATTGCGATGTCGCAAGAAATATATTGCATAATAATTAATATTTTTGCATAGTGCGGTTATGTCGGAGAGGCTTAGGTCATTTTTTCAAGATTTTGTTGCTGAGTCACGGCGTGATTATCACGAAAACCATCTTTGGAAATTGAAAACTGCCACAAAGATAAATGGATTACCATTAAGTATGTTTTTTGCATGCGAAAGCTATTCAGCAATTTTATTTGAAGATGATGAAAATATAGATAATGTTAAAAGTCCGTATTTAAGAGGTCGTAACTTTCAAGATATTTTTTTTACATTGGGCTTGCCTGACCTTGATTTTAAAAAACCTAATTATAAGGCTGAGTTAATCTCAAATGAATATCCAATTGGTTGGGCGTTATGGTATCGCGATGTCGGTATTGCACGTTATGCAGTATTTGAAATTGGTGATGATGAACATCACATAAGAATTGATATAAAAGATTGTAATAATGGCGATCCATTTCATGTACAAATCGATCAAATTACATTG
>JAUHXB010000233.1 GCA_030427215.1 Alphaproteobacteria bacterium
CTCGGCCTCTTGGATCATGCGGATGGCCTCCCCTCGTGCCTTTGGCAAAATATCATTTTTATAAATTGTGGCCTCGTTTTGGAAACGCTCTGCATCCTGTCCCGCGGCAACAACATCGTCAAAGGCTTCCATCACCTGAGGGTGAACCGTTGCATCTTGAATTAAAACTTGCTTCACGGCGATTCCAGACCCATAAGCATCCAAAGTATCTTGTGTTAATTTTTGAACGCGATCGGCAACATCTTGACGTCCTGTTGTGATAATGGGTTGAAGGGCTGTTTGCCCGACAACTTCACGCGTCGTTGATTCCGCGACACGTTTGATCATGTCTTCTTGATTGCGAATATTGAAAATAAAATCGTGTGCATTATCAATATTCCAAATGACAACAACATCAATATCAACGATGTTTGCATCAGATGTCAGCATCAGCGATTCATCAGCCAAATCACGTTCCATTCGTCCAGACCCTGTAAACCCAATTGTCAAACGACGGTCCGTTTCAACATTGACCTTTGTCATTGTTTCAATCGGCCAAGGCAAATGATACCCCATACCAGGTTCGGATTGTGTGCGGTTTAATTCCCCAAACCTTTGAATAACCGCGTCTTCTTCGGGTAGAACACGGTAAAATCCGCTGGCCATCCATAATAAAAGTAAGACAACCAAACCCATGATAATCACTTTGCCGCTGCCATCATCGCCATTTTGACCACCAAATTTATCCTTGGCCTTGCGCAATAATTCATCCAAATCAGGTATATCCGCACCACCGCCAACGTGTTTGGGTGGTTTGTTGCTGTTCGTTGGTTTTGAAGGGCCTTGCCCCCATGGATTTTTACCAGTCATATTTTATGCTCTCTTTTTCTTGCATATTAATCATGTCTAAAATATATCAATAGATATGTTTGGCAAGGTAAAACCAAAAGAATCGGATATTCGGTCCGCCTTATCCTCAATTGATCACATATCCATTGATAATGTGACTATTAATGAGGGTAAGGTGAGGGCGATTTTATCATGTGATGTGGAATATGCCCCCACAATTGAAATTGCCGCGGAACAGGCGATTAAAACCGTGAAGGGCGTCAGCCAAGCTCAAATTATTGTCACCGCCGAACAAAAATCAAAACCTGCTCGCCCTGCCAATACCGAAAAAATTAAAGTAGACGCCAAACGCATTATTGCGGTGGCAAGCGGTAAGGGTGGTGTTGGAAAATCCACCGTTGCGATGAATATTGCGTGCGGTTTGGCACGATTTGGCGAAAAGGTTGGATTGTTGGATGCCGATATTTACGGCCCATCCATCCCACGCATGACAGGGTTATCAGGGCAAAAACCAGACCAAAATGAAGAGGGGAAAATTTTGCCATTACGCGCACACGATGTTGATGTCATGTCCATCGGTTTCATGATTGGTGAGGAAAACCCGCTAATATGGCGTGGCCCAATGGTGCAATCGGCCTTTACCCAATTGTTACAAGATGTTGCATGGGAGGGGTTAGATACGCTGGTCATTGATCTTCCGCCTGGCACAGGTGACATCCAATTGACCATGTCACAACGTGTCCCATTAACGGGTGCGATTATTGTATCCACCCCTCAAGATATTGCGTTAATTGATGTTCGCAAAGGGATTGAGATGTTTCAAAAGGTTAATGTCCCCATCATGGGATTGATCGAAAATATGTCACATTATTGCTGCCCCAAATGCGGGCATGAAGATCATGTTTTTGGCCATGGCGGGGCAAAAGATCAAGCCGAATCATTAGGTATTCCGTTTTTGGGTGAAATCCCCCTCAATGCCAAAATCCGCCAAATGGCGGATAAAGGCGAGCCAGTGAGTGAGTTTTATGAGAATATTATTCAGGGCTTACGATCATAAATATTAAACGCAAATCCATCGCGTTGATCGTTTTTGATTTGATGCCATTCTGATCGATCAAAATCTGGGAAATAAGCATCCCCGCCATATGATTTCTCAATCTCGGTTAGATATAAGCGTTCTATTTCTGGGAGTAATTGTTTGTAAATTTCCGCACCACCAAAAACAAATATTTCACCAATATTGTTGGCAGATGCAAAATCATAAGCGGCATTAAGCCCCTGTTTTGGAGAGGTCGAAAGCAATACACCTTCAGGTAATCCACCCATAAAATAATTTTCATTGCGTGTTACAACCACGTTTAATCGCGCAGGCATGGCGCGTTTTTGTTGACCATCTATCCCACGAATATCACATACGGATTCATAGGTCGTGCGCCCCATGATGAGAGGTTTTCCCTTTGTCACCATTCGAAGATATTCCATATCCTCAGGAATATCCCATGGAATTTTATTATCTTTGCCGATCACGCGGTCGGCATCCATCGCGGCAATCATTGAAATTATCGGTTTAATCATAAATATTTATATAGCGCGCTAACCTTAAACCGCAAAGGCATATTT
>JAUHXB010000015.1 GCA_030427215.1 Alphaproteobacteria bacterium
TCGAAATTCAACAAAATGATGCGCCGTCCAATAACTCAATCCCGGTGATGGGTTGCGCGCAGGCCGGTGAACACGGATATTTCACCGATGCGGGGTACCCCCAAGGCGAAGGGTGGGATTATATTGAATTGCCCGGATTTACGCCAAAGGATGACAGCACATATGCATTAGAGGTGAGTGGCGATTCCATGCAACCCCTCTATCGAGATGGTGATATTCTGGTTGTATGCCCACAGTCGAATATCCGCAAAGGTGACCGCGTGATCGTCAAAGCCAAAGATGGGCAAGTGATGGTCAAGGAATTAATCCGTAAAACGACATCAAAGATCGAGTTAAAATCATTTAACCCCGATCATGATGATATTACGCTGAACCCCAGCGATATTGAATGGATCGCCCGCGTATTATGGGTTAGTCAGTAAATTCTACTCCTCTCTTTTGTAAAAAGAAATCTTATGCTATAAATTCTGAAATCACTTCAGGAGCAATAAGATAATGGCCTTTTCAACACCACATTTTGACAAAACAACAATCGCGCAAGAGGCATCAAAAATCTTGCTTCAAACCAAGGCGATATCGGTCAATACTGAAGAACCATTCACTTACACATCTGGGCGTAAAGGCCCTGTCTATGTTGATTGCCGTAAGCTTATTGCGTTTCCACATGCGCGTGGGCTATTGATGGATATGGCGACTTCCCTTCTCTCTCAAGATGTTGGTTTGGATGGTATTGATGCCGTTGCCGGTGGTGAAACCGCGGGAATTCCCTATGCCGCTTTTTTATCAGAACGTATAAATGTACCCATGGCCTATGTCCGTAAGAAACCAAAAGGGTTCGGGCGCATGGCCCAAATTGAAGGCGACATTACCGAGGGTGAAAATGTTATTTTGGTTGAAGATTTACAAACAGATGGTGGATCGAAAAAAATATTCGTTAATGCCTTGCGCGAGGCCGGAGCGCAAGTCGACCATGCCTTTGTCGTCTTCCATTATGGTGTGTATGAGGCCAGCGAGAAAAACATGGAAGAATTAGGAATCACATTGCATGCCTTAACAACATGGCCATTGGTTTTGGAAACAGCACAAAGGCTAAAATATTTTGACCAAAAAACGGCGGATACAGTGATTGAATTTTTAAATGATCCTGTTGCATGGTCTGTTGCCCATGGCGGCGCGGGTGAAGAGGATGCTGCTTAAAAAGCCGTGTCACCCTTGAGGGCCCATAACCAATAAGACGCCGCGGTTTCGTGTCCTTTAAAATGGGATTTCATGGCCTCGGCCTCTTTTTCATTTGGGCGATCATCCAATTTAAAATATTTCTGCAATCCGATTTGAATCCCTAAATCCCCTGCTGGCCAAATATGACGATGGCAAAGATGAAACATCATAAATATTTGCGCCGACCATGGGCCAAACCCTTTTAATGATAGAATTTCTGCCTTTACCGTTTCATCATCCTTCTGCACCCATGATTGAATATCAATCTCACTCAACTGAACGCAGTTCGCTAGGCCACGGACATACCCGATTTTTTGGCGGCTTAAACCATAAGATTTCAACCGATCTTCAGACGTGTTTAAAATACTATGTGGGTCATTCGGATTAATATCCGTGGTTAACTTTGTCCATAAATTTGTTGCAACCTTATTCGAAATTTGTTGCCCAATCACAATACGGATCAAACCCGCCATATCGACATTTCCGCGTGTTCTGATCATTTCAGCCGCATCCGCATCCATCTTGCTAAACACAGGGTCATGTTTTTGAAGGTCTTTCATATCCTGAAAAATAATGGCATGTTTTTGATCAACGGTGAGTTTCATCTAATTATGCTTTTTCATTAAACCATCAATGCGATATCATCCGGCATTGGCGCATTGAATGTCATCACATCTTTTGTCACAGGATGAATGAATGATATTTGATGGGCATGCAGGGCCTGCCTAGGAAAATTCAAAAGTGTTTGCTTTAAATCATCATCCTCCAATCGCCCAGCCCTTGAGATTTGCAATGTCTTTTGAGCCCCATATAAAGGATCACCTATAAGAGGATGCCCCTTGGCCTGCATATGAACGCGAATTTGGTGGGTACGCCCTGTTTCCAATCGACATTCCACCAATGAATAAGCCTCTCCATAAGATTGAAGCGTTTTATAATGTGTAACCGCATGGCGACTAACCTGTGCGTCTCCTCTTTTCACAGCTTGCTTCAATCTATTTTTATGGTCACGCCCAATCGCTAAATCAATTGTCCCGACAGGGGGAATAGGTACATCCCACACAAGGGCGTGGTAAATACGCGATAATGTTCGATCCGCCAATTGCGCCGATAAGTGGGCATGTGCATGATCACTTTTTGCCACCATCATCACACCGCTTGTATCTTTATCCAAACGATGGACAATGCCAGGGCGCTTTACCCCGCCAATCCCTGATAATGTATCCCCGCAATGATATAACAACGCGTTCACCAATGTCCCTGTCCAATTGCCTGCGGCGGGATGAACAACCATGCCCACAGCCTTATTGATCACAATCACATCCGCATCTTCGTACAAAATATCTAACGGAATATTTTCGGGTACTGGGTCATCATCTTCCGCCTCTGGGATTTGGCAACTAATCACCCATCCCTCTTCTATTAATGTTGAGGGTTTGAAGGACGGAACATTTTTAATTCTAATACCTGTATTGGCAATTAGCTGTTTTACACGCTCGCGCGACAATCCTTCAAAATGATCGGCGCAGAAACGATCAACTCGTTGCCCAGCATCTTCACCTTTCACAATAATTTTTATAATCTCTTTATCCATTTGAATTGTTATTATCATTGATACGTTGCAATCACAAGCCAATGACGTTGTCGGCACCTATTAAACTATTATCAAAAAGTTGGACATTATGTGGCGCTAGGTCAAAACCATCAGCCTCAATGATTTTAAAACAATCTTAATGCCTGACTATAAAGACATTCCATTATCTTTATTGCCCTATCGCAAACTTTCAAAAATTTTCTGATTTTTTCACTTGGCATGCAAATTGCAATATCGTTTCCAACAACAATTTTAATGATTGAGACATGGTATGAATTTATTTTCGGTCCTTGACCAACAAACACTTATTCCAACGACGCAAACCGCGAATGATGGAAAATCTGCAAGTGAGCTTGCACTTGAAGAAGCGGAACAGGAAAAAGTCGATTTTTTAAATCTTCTTTTAACGCAACTATCTAATCAGAACCCTCTTGACCCGATGGATACAGACGAATGGACAGCGCAGTTAACGCGTTACTCTATCCTTGAACAAGGGATTGAAACGAACTCTCAATTGTCAATCACCAATGATTTATTGAAAACAAATGCAACAACATCAAGCTTTTCTTACATTGGAAAGGAAGTTGAAATCCCAACCAATATTAATGCGGTTCAAGATGGCAGTGCCACATGGATGTATGTCGTAGAAGGTAATGCCAGTGATGTGAAATTGACCGTCACAGATGATGCAGGGGCACGTATCGCCGAAGTAGATGGCAGTATTTCAAAAGGTGTTCAAACATTCGAATTTGATGCAGCCCAATTTGGAATTGATGATGGCACACCATTATATCTGAGCATCAACGCAACGGATGGTGACGACGCCAAATTAAACAGCGAAACAACCATTGCAGTGAATGTAGATGGCGTTTGGTCTGATGGATCAGATCAATATCTGACTGCTGGAGAAATTTCCTTCAGAACAGGTGATGTTTTAAAAATTATAGACCAACAAACTGCCGATGCATCGGCGACAACACAAACAACAAACTAAAACTTAGATAAGGAGAAAGACCATGAGTTTAGGAAGTGCATTAAACGCCTCAGTTTCAGGATTGAGAGCCCAATCAACGGCCATTGCCGCGGTGTCTGAAAACATCGCCAATGCGTCAACAACCGCCTATAAAAAACGTGAAGTCAGCTTCAATTCATTGGTGGCCAGTTCAGGCGCAGCATCATCAATTAACCAAGTTGGTGGCGGTGTTTTGTTTGATACATCACAAAATATTGCACAACAAGGATTGGTACAGAATACTGGAAAATCAACCAACATTGCGATTAACGGGCAAGGATTTTTGGTTGTAACAGATGACCCAACAAGCCAACCATCTGGATTCACTTATTCGCGTAACGGTGATTTCTCAACGAACGAAGACGGATTATTGATCAATAACGAAGGTATGATCCTACTTGGTCAAAGAACAAATGAATTAGGCGTTGTAACGGCGGCAAATAATGCCGACCTGAACTCTCTGGTTCCCGTTGATTTGGACACTATTTCAGGGACAGCAGGCGCAACATCAGAAGTTGAGGCCAATATTAACCTCCCTGCGGATGCTCCACAATGGGCATTTGCAACGCCGTTACAAAATCAGTATATCACGGCATTGGAGGTTTTTGATGCATTGGGAACAAGTATAACTGTGGAACAAACATACCGTAAAACCGCACCAAACACATGGATTGTTGAATATGGCTCACCATATGAAACAGGTGATCCGGCTCAAACAGCGGTTGGCGCAATTGACCTTGATGGCGCAGGTAGCGATACATTAGAAATTATATTCAATGGTGATGGTTCAATCGGCACCATCAACCCGGGGACTTTCGTTGTTGCAACAGGTGTCTTCACCGGTACTGCTGCTACACCGGCTGCTGCTTTGGCCGCTCAAATCACCGGGCTTGCTGCAACCACGGGTGCAAATGATATCGCATTCCAACTTGACCTCGGTACATCTGGATTATTTGATGGATTTACACAATTTGCATCCAATTCCAATCCTGCGGACATAGAAATTAATTCAATCAATCAGGATGGTGTTCGTTTTGGACAATTTGCTGGTGTTGAAATTGATAATGACGGTATTGTTACCGCCCTGTTCGATAACGGTGTGCGTCGTCCAATTTATCAAATTCCAATTGCAACATTTCCAAACCCTGAAGGGCTGACAAATGTTCGTGGAACAATTTATGATGAAAATGAAAATGCGGGCAACTACAACCTTCGCTTACCAACCGAAGGAAACGCAGGTAACATTGAGGCCACGTCATTAGAGTTGTCTACGGTTGATACATCAGAGGAATTCAACAAAATGATTGTTGCACAGCAAGCATATTCATCTGCGGCTCAGGTTTTGAGTACCGTTGACGATATGTTTGAAACATTGATCGGTGCGGTTAGATAAGGATGAATAAATGAGTGATATCACGCAAATATTAAAAAAATATCAAGATATGGATTTAACGGACATTGTTTCCCATCCAGATATAGCGCGTGATATCGCTATCATTCAAAAATCAAATACATCAATTGATGACCAGACATCGAATTTTTTAAGAGACCTCGGCCAAGCCATTGAAATCAAAACATCATTGATTGAAAATGAAATGTCCGATTTAAAAAATGAGATAGATGCCATACAAACGCGGACGGAAGCTAATTTAGCTTACCGCAAACAAAAAGGATAAAAAATGCTTACAAGCGCATTATATTCATCATTTGCTGGAATTCGTAACACTGAATCCAAAATCAGCGTGACCGCAGATAACGTGGCCAATGCGGATAAGCCAGGTTACACAAGGAAAGAGTATGAAACAAGCTATGCCGCAACAGTAGGGAGAACATTACCCTCCAGCGGAACAATAGCAACAGTTGATTATAATCCATTTTTGCTTGAGGCGATGATTGAAGATATCAGCATTGCATCAAAAAACAGTCTTCTTAGTGATTATAGGACATCTTACGCAAATGAATTGGGGTTCACTGATGGCGACAATTCCGCAAGCGCCTACTTGAATGATATAATTACAGGATTAGATAGATTGGCGCTTACGCCGGAAGATGACTCTCTAAAATCTCAAGTTGTTTTTGCCTCGCAAAGATTGGCTAATGAACTCAACAGAATATCCGTTTCTATTCAGGACTCACGACTTCAGGCAGATGAAGAAATTGAAGCCCTAGTTGTTGAAATTAATAGCAGATTAGAGCGCATTGATGACCTGAATCAAAATATCACATTCGCAAGAACGACAGGTGTAACCACGGCAAATTTGGAAGATGATCGACGCGTTGAGTTAGAAGCATTATCAGAATTGATCGATATTAATTATTTTACCAATCAAGATGGTGAAATTCAAATCTATACTCAAGGACGTCCTTTATTAGATTCACGTGCCCACACAATAACATATACCGCGAACACTGCGCTTGATAAAAACACACTTTATCCTGCTGGATTTAACGCCATTAATTTAGACGGTTTTGATTTAACACCAGTTGTGAGTAGTGGAAAACTAGGCGCTTTAATAGAAGTTCGTGATAATTTTATGGTTGAAGAACAGACAAAACTAGATGAATTTGCTAATGTTTTAATCCGAGAGATGAATGAACTTCTTAATGAAGGGGCATCCATTCCACCGCGTCAAACAATGATTGGATCATTGGGCAGTATTAATGTTGGAACCCCAATAGGTGCAGCCGGAAGTGTTCGTATTGCAACGGTTGATGTAAACGGTATCGTTCAAAATTTTGCAGATATAAACCTTGCCCCCCTTTTGGACGTTGGCGATTTAATTGCGGCGATTAATGGTGCCTTGGGCCCTGACGTCACGGCTGGTATAAGCCCTGACAATGAACTTCAAATTGTTGCAAATAACGCAGGTGAAGGTCTGGCGATAAACGCATTAACAAGTAGCCTCTTACCGGACGCAGAAAATTTTTCTGATTATTTTGGATTAAATAATTTATTTGATGGTGATGGTGCCGATAACATTGCTGTGTCTGAATATTTGACTTCGGATGCTGCGACATTGGCAACATCGCGGTTAACTAGCGGTGTCCTTGCCATTGGTGATACAGGCCTTTTTGTTGGTGACAGTAGTCTCACGCAAGATATGAATAATGCATTTGGAAATACATACAGTTTTAATGCGGCTGGTAATTTTGCAGGTCAAACTGAATCAATTGATAATTATATTGATAAAATCATTGCCGATGCAGCCTTCCGTGCCAATGATGCAGCAACAGATGCAGAAATAGGGCAAGCCCTTGTTAATCAAACCAGAACAACGTTAACAAATTTATCTGGTGTCAACATTGATGAGGAAATGACAACGCTTATAGATCTTGAAGCACGATATGAGGCATCTGCAACATTACTTGCAACAATACAGGATATGTTTGACACGCTAATTTCAGCAGTCCGTTAATAAAAGGAAAAAGCCATGGTAGATAGAATAGCGAGTTTCATACAAACAAAAAATATTGTCAGTAATAATTTACGTCTTCAATCTTTGTATGGCCAAATCAACCAACAAATCGCAAGCGGTGTTAAATCCGAAACCTTCCCAGGTATCGCAGAAGATAGTAAACGATTACTTAACCTTGAATCCGACTTTAAACGCATTGAGCAACAAACAGAAAACACTGTGATCGCCTCTGACCGTGTTGATATTATGTTTGATGCCGTTGGATCCATCGTTGAACAAACTCAAAAATTCATTGGGGATTTAAGTGCATCTGTATCTAGTTTTGGATCGCAAGGCGCTGATTTAGCCAACATCGCCCGAACAAATTTAAGTCAGGTCGCAGGGCAATTAAATACGGTTATTGCTGGACGTTATCTTTTTGCCGGATCAGCCACAGAAACACAGCCAGTTGATTTAAACGCGGCGGGTTTTGGAGGGCAACTCTATGTTGCGCCGGGACCATCCGTTGCAGATTTTGGTTACTACCAAGGCAATGACTATATCCAAACAGTTGAAACGTCCGATGGGTTTAATGTCGATTATGGTGTGACTGCGAACAACCCCGCATTTGAGTTTATCATTCGTGCCTATGATTTGGTTATAACAAACCCGACTGATCAAGACACATTGCAAGAGGCTTATCGTTTGATGGAATTAGGCGCCGATCAAGCCGCGATTCTAAATGCCAATATATCCCAAGAGGCACAAGTTTTAGAACAACAAGAAACAGCCAATCGAGAAGAGCTTGTTTTATTGGAAGAACAAATAGTTAATATTCGTGAAGTTGATTTGGCGGGGGCAACAGTTCAGTTATCTCAGATCGAAGCACAGCTAGAAGCTTCGTATTCAGCAACGTCAAAATTGTTACGCCTGAGTATCGTAGACTTTATTCGATAATTTTTATCATAGTGGCGTAATTGATATTTTCAGTCATACATTCAAATCTATTTTTTTTATAGAGATTGATCGCGGATTGATTATCGTTTTTAACTTCTAATTTCACTGTTTTTTTACCCAGTGATTTTGAAGTAATAACGCATCTTTTTACCAACGCATCACCAATCCCCTGCCCCTGATATTTCCGATCAACAGATACATTAGTAATGTAATCATTTTCATCATTCCAATAGACGGCGATAAAACCAATTAATTGATCGCCATTCCAAACTTCAAAGCGTTGAGCCTTATCAATTAATTTTTGAGCATAATCTACTATATCAACACGAGATGATAATTCATCAATAAACCCTTCATCACAGTTTTGAAAGTGGTTTAAGATTTTATTTTTATCAGCCTGATTATGTTTCCAGGTTAAACCCGATTGATTTAATTGATATCCGCCAAAGCCTTCGCGGCCAAATTGATTGCCATTATAGAGACAATAGATTTTATCATGATGCTGCATTAAATGAGGGTAAGACATCATGTCACGATCCCATTCCCCTTGAGCGTTTTTCAATCCGCCCAAATCATCATCACGCACCCAATATTGACCATCCACGGAATAAGCGTATCCAATGCGGTATCCCTTTGACGGATCATCACGAAACCCGAACACATCTCGGTAACAAAACACCATGTGATAAATACCGTTATCATAGAGAACAGATGGTAGGGCCTGACATTCATTCTCATGCAAAATATCGGGAATAATTTGTGCGTTATCTGGCATCCAATTCACACCATCATTGGACACGGCATGACCAATTTTATAGACGCGGTCAGGTTTTGAATTATCTGTTTCCTTGACCCATTTTGTTCCATACATATACCACATGTGATATGTGCCATTATATTTTCGAACGAAACTATCCCCCACCAACATTGGTTCACGCAAGGACGATGCGAACACAGGGCCATGACCTAATTTTTCAAATGTTTGTCCATTATCATCGCTTGTCGCAAAACCTGTTGCGGTTTCAACATCCACCGATACACGGCGCGACCACCCGCAAGTATAGGCGGTTATTTTATCGCCATCTTGAAATGGGCTGAACGGAAAAATACCATGTTCGTCAAATGTGCCCAATTCACCTAAAGGAATAATTTCACCATTCGAATGCCCGATAAAATTCCAATCAAAATCAAAGTCAACATAGATTACTTTTGATAAAAATTTTCCGCCTTCATCTCTTGCCCGAGATGTGCAATACACACGAAATCGATTATCCAAAATAATCGCCTGTGGTGATTGTGAATGGGTTTTGCATCCCATAGGCAAGCCATGGTCCAATGGATTAAATAATTGCCCCATGGGTTTCCATTCCATATTTATGGGCATGTCAAATCTCCATCCAAAGTTGCCCAACAAAACCCATCACGCCCAACGCCATTCCCCAAATAAAATATATGGATTTGCCCATCCAATTCAAACACATGAGGATAGGCAACCATTTCACCATCGACATCGCCTTCATCATTCGAAATTGTAATGCCTGCATGCTCGTCATTGCGCGTCCACGTAAAACCATCTGCGGAATGAGCATATCCAATGCGATACCCGCCGTTTTTTCCACGATAATCACGCGATTTGCGATAGCAAAAAAACATGTGATATTGACCGTTATAAAAGATCACGTCGGGGCTGGCCTGACATTCATCATCTTCAATTCTGGGCTGGATTAATTCACGGTTTTCCTTTGTCCATGACACGCCATCTTTTGATGTTGCGAGACGGATTGTATAAACAGGTTCGGCACGACCATCATGCATAATCCATTTTTTCCCTGCGATATAATACAGCATATATAGGTCATTAAATTTTCGAATTTTTGGTCCACTCATAATAAATGGCTCATCGGGTGAATAGGATATAATTGGCCCCTGCCCCATTTTTTCAAATGTTGCGCCATTATCAAAACTTTGTGCACAACCAATTGCAACATTAAACGGCACGGATTCACACCGTGTCCATCCTCCGTAATAGGCCTTAATAGATTGATCGTTTTCACGGATAACCGATACAGGATATGTTCCAAATTCATCAAAACAACCCAAATCGCCCAATGGTAAAATTTGGTTATCAGACACGCGGATGATTTTGGATAAATCCTTGCGATCAAAATCTACAAACGAACTGTAGCTCACAAACATTCCATTTTCATCTGGCGCCGGGCGACATGAAAAATAGACACGGACAAAATCATCAAAAATTAAAGTTGCGGGGCCTTGGGCAAATGCGTTTAACCAATCACGACCGTTCGTATGATCGGATGATTTAAAAACCAGCCCTTGCTTATTCCATTTTAAACCCATTCAAATTCCTTATCCATCGCACGTACAATGTCCTCGCGACTATTAAACATGAACACATCCAATATCGACATATGCGGTAAGGCCGATTGACCCTTTAATGTTTCATAGTGAAGGGGTTTTGATTTGAGAAATTTTAGATTAAGCCCCTCATTTTCAAAGTCTTGTTTATCGTATAATTCCAAACCACCAATCAGATTAATATAATCCGTGGCATTCAATTTTTTGCACAATGCAATGACCTTGTCCTGCCCTTTTAAATCATCGATCCCTGCATCAATTGCAGACGATTTTATAATATCCGTTTTCAACCCCAGAAAACCACAGATTTTTAAAATCGAATTATGAATGTAATCAAATAAATTATCGTGATCACACATGATGATATCTTCAATAACAGGAAAGTGATCTTTGAAATAAGGCGCCTTCCCATATGCCCCTTGAAATTGGCGGATCAATTTTTCACGGTCGTAAGCATCGGCCAAAAATCGATCTTTCACATGCAGGTAATCCGAGTCTTTTTTCAACGGAATTGAAAACATTTGATCCGTACCATTTTGCAGAAACCGATTGCGATTAATCCATCCCTTTTTTGAAAACTCAATTGTGTCATAAACAACAAAAATATCCGCCTGCGCCATTAATTGCCAATACCCCATATAGGGCAGGAAATATGGTTGCATAATCACTATTTTTTCAGATGACGACATCTTTGCTTTCTTTTTATGGTAGTATTTGTCAAAATTATATCATCTTCATTTGAAAGCGATAGGGCAAGACATGACAAAACAACGTAAAGGCATTATTTTAGCGGGCGGAAGCGGAACACGCCTTCATCCCGCAACACTTGCCGTGTCAAAACAGATTCTCCCTGTCTATGATAAACCCATGATATATTACCCGCTTTCGACATTAATGTTGGCTGGTATTCGTGAGGTTTTAATCATCTCAACCCCTCATGATTTACCATTATTTAAAAAATTATTGGGCGACGGCGGACAATGGGGATTGTCCATTGAATATGCCGAACAAGCCGAGCCAAAAGGATTAGCCGAGGCATTTTTAATCGGTAAAGATTTTATCGATGGTGCGCCCGTCACTTTAATTTTAGGCGACAATATATTTTATGGCGGTAATTTTTTCCGCATTTTGAATGATGCCGATACCAAAGAATCTAATGACGCAACAATTTTTGCCTATCGTGTTCAAGACCCTCGCCGTTTTGGTGTGGTTGAATTTAATAAGGATTTTAAGGCGTTATCTTTGGAAGAAAAACCGGCAAACCCCAAATCAAAATACGCCATCCCTGGACTTTATTACTATGGTCCCGATGTTGTTGATATGGTCAAAGATCAAAAGCCCTCACATCGTGGTGAATTGGAAATCACGGATTTAAACAATAAATATCTATCCGAAGGCCGATTAAATGTTCAAGTCATTGGGCGAGGCCACGCATGGTTTGATGCGGGAACGCATCAATCATTATTAAAGGCAAGTAGTTTCGTCGCCGCGGTCGAAGAACAACAAGGGTTAAAGCTCGCCTGCCCCGAAGAAATCGCCTTTCGCAAAGGGTGGATTGGCGCAGGGCAATTTGATTTTATCATTCATAATATGGGCAAAAGCCAATATCGCGATTATCTGATTGAATTACAAGAAACTGAATTTATTTAATTTTGGCTAACATCTAGTTTTATATGATTTTTGTGTCGATTTGATAATTGTTGCACAAAGATAATTTTCCACCGCTTACACTACTTTTGTAGCAAC
>JAUHXB010000234.1 GCA_030427215.1 Alphaproteobacteria bacterium
TATCCCCATAAATCCCGCTCATCATATGCACGTCGTAATAATAGGGGTAATCATTGGGCAAAATATCCGCATGAACGTCAATAATTTTGGCCCAGAACACTTCGCAATCTTCGCCCTCTATATCGCCATTCACCAAGGGGCGTTCCAATTGTTCACACAGATCAATATCAATTAAATGGCGGATTGGATTTGTTTCAATGCGTTTTGTATTGCGGATAATGTCCGTCGCATGTGATTTGAGCATCTGCATATCATACCCGCATGATGATAACCCCTCATCCAACATCATCTGCATGAAATCATCGCCATACCCAATCCAATATTCAAATAGAAAGGCCACAGCCTCATCCATCGCCCGCCCCGCGACAAATTGCCCATAAGGGATGGATTGCCGATACACCGCATGTCCAATTTCATGCCAATTGGTGATCAGGCTTTTAAACGGTGTCATATGGGGGTCATGCGTAATGCCTAATTTTAAACCTTTGGCGATCCCTCCATACCCCATGCAGGCGGGATGCGCGGTATTATAAAGAATTTCGACTTTATCATCATCCAACTCTGCCAAATCAATCATGCATTTGATAATTTTATCCTGTATATCAATGGGCACATGCAAGTGATCGCCCATTGGTTCGTCTGTTTGTCTGTCTTTTACAAATGCATGCAACTCTTTCAAATCAGAATCATTAAGCGGATTCGAAAAACCCGGTGTTTGGAATTCAACCAAGGCGTCATAGGGCGTGTCCGCCCCCAAATAATCTTGCAACTCACTTGCAATCTCGCGCGTGTAATTCAACACCGTCGCAACAGGTTCAATCAATTGCGTTGTATCACCTGTTTCTTTCGCATTTCGCCAATGGGCCATACATGATTTACGCGCCAATTGCCGCCCCAACACATCCGTAATGCCCCCTGCCCCATAAAAGACATCATGTGGAGATTTCACCCCCCATTGCGCCCCCATCCACAATTGATAAGAGTTTTTGATAAAGGCCATAATTTTCGGACGATCGGCCAGAATTTCAATTTTAAGGGCTTCGCGTTGATATAGAAGATCGATATTCGACAAATCTTGACCTTTCTCATGTTTTTCTTTATCGTAACATATAAGATATTAATTTTTGTAAATCCGCATGATTTTTGTGCGGTTTTTTTATTGCTTATTATATGAAGGACAAGACACATGGATAAAATTCCAATGACACCAGACGGTCACAGCATTTTAACGGCCGAATATGACGATTTGAAAAAGGTTCAACGCCCGCAAGTTATTCAAGATATTGCCGAAGCTAGAGCCCATGGCGATTTATCCGAAAATGCGGAATATCACGCGGCAAAAGAACGCCAAAGCTTTATCGAGGGACGAATTCAAGAATTGGAATCTGTTCTTGGTCGTGCCGACGTGATTGATATCAAAAAATTAAGCGGTGACACCGTTCGTTTTGGCGCAACCGTCACCGTTGTAGACGAAGACACGGACGAGGAAGCCACATATCAAATTGTTGGCGAATATGAAGGCGACATGGAAAATAATAAAATTTCTCTGACTGCCCCTTTATCAAAGGCGTTAATCGGGAAGTCCGTTGATGATTCCGTGTCCGTTAAAACACCAAAAGGCACAAAAGATTACGAGATATTAAAGGTTGAGTATAAGTAAACGATTTTAAGCAAGGGCAAGATTTTGGTTCGCTCTTTTACGCTCTAACCGAACATGTGTTGGTTCGGCATATTTGTCGCCAAATTTTGCCCGTTCAACCGCTTGAGCATGCTTTTCTAAATCGCCCGAATATTGGTAATTATGGGGATCAAAAATATCAACCTGCATCGATAAATATAAAATCCGGCTATTATGCTCGTGAATATTTTGTAACTCGCGTGATATTTCGTGTTCAATCGCTCTTTTTAAAGACGCTAATATTTCTTTTTGGGAAACTGCGCCTAAATCATTTACACCAAGCTCGTGTGATAAAGCGTTCAATCTTAAATTGCGTAATTCTTGTATTTGTTCCTTATCACCACCCCGAAAAATTTCCATGAAATGCTTCCCTGGCTTGGCGATTCCTTTTGTTAACTTAATTGTAGGTGATACACATTCTTCCTTTATTTCAAAAAGCCGTTCCTGATGCTTTCTTAAAAGATTTTTGATTTTTGCAGGGGACATGTTGTGCGGGACCTGAACAATTGTAGGAAACTGCCTTATCGTATCGGTTACAACACCTCCTGATTGATCAAGCTCCCTTTTCCATCTTAACTCTGCACATCGTGTGATATCCAATGTGCTCAACGTATTACGAGCTGGCTTACAGGCCTTATCTTTCGTGATAATAAAATCAAACCCTTTATACCGCGCATGAGCCCATATTTGGCTATCCTTCTTTGTCCGCAAGCCCTCAAACGTAATATGCGTCGCGTACCCAATAACTT
>JAUHXB010000016.1 GCA_030427215.1 Alphaproteobacteria bacterium
ACGGGATGAGGGATCAAGTGTGGATGTCACAATCGTTTTGGAAAACGATAATTTTCAACCTGATGTGACACAGAAAAATATGATGGCGGAGGAGTATATTCCGGGGCGGGAGCTAACCTGCGCCGTATTGGATGGCAAGGCACAGGCCGTGACGGAAATATGTTCGGCAACCAAATTTTTTGATTACGAGGCAAAATATGCCGATACACGCACGAGCTATGTTTTGCCCGCCGATATTCCAAAAGATATTTATGAACAGGCGATGCAATGGTCCGAAGCCATATATAATGAATTAGGGTGTAAGGGCTTGGCGCGATGTGATTATCGATATGACGATAACCGTGGGCTATTTTTCCTTGAAATTAATACACAACCTGGTTTTACCGCGGAATCAATCGGGCCATCACAATGCGTTTATAACGGCATGTCTTTTGCTGATTTGTGTGCCCATTTGGTTGAAACGGCAGTTGTGAAAAACAAATAAAAATGTCCAGAAAAAAAAACGCACAAAGAAAACCATTTTGGGAGAGAAGCCTTGAGCGTTTTTTGAATATCTTTAAAAAAATGCTCATTCCCGCGCTGGCGATTTGGTTGATTGGGTGGTTATGGTTGGGCGGTGTGTTTCAATCCACGCAAAATATAATGTGGGATGGTTTTGTGTCATGGACCGCCAATCAGGGGTTTGTTGTGAATGACGTGATTATTGAAGGGCGTCACAAAACCGATTTGGCCGACATTCAATCCGCCCTGAATATCAAAAAAAATGATCCATTATTGGCGATTGATATTGATGATGTTCAACGCAAGATTAATGATATGGATTGGGTGAAACGGGCCTCAATCACACGCCATCATAACGGTGTGATTATTGTTGAGCTGGTCGAACGCATTCCATTCGTGATTTGGCGTAGGCCGGGCAGGGCGGATGCGGTGATTGATATGGATGGTGATATTATCGATGTTGCAAACCCAAAAAATTACCAAAATTTGCTTATGATGCGGGGTGTTAACGCCCAAAATCATATTGTGTCTTTATTGGAAATGATTATGGCTCAACCTGATATTAAGCCCTTTATCACAGGCGTTGAATGGATTGGGGATCGGCGTTGGGATGTCATCACAAACACAAAAACACGTATTCATTTACCTCAAAACGACGTTGGATACGCGTTGGCCAGATTGTCAAAGATGCAGATCGATACAAATATTTTAAACCAAGGGTATCAATCTATCGATTTACGCGCACCAGACCGCGTCATCGTTGAGACACCACGTGGAAAAACACAAGAGATTATGAATTTGTCATCTGCGACCAAAGCAAATATCATTTGATTTATGAGTCTTAATAAATACCGCCCCAAAAATTCAATTATTGCCGCCATTGATATCGGATCGTCAAAAACGGTTTGCCTGATCGCTCGCGTTATTGACGATAAAGGTGGTGTGGACATTATTGGATTTGGGCATGTAGCATCAAAGGGTGTGAAGGCGGGGCTTATTATTAATATCACGGACGCCGAACAGTCAGTGAAAGAATCCGTTCACGCCGCGGAGGTTATGGCGGCAAAAATATTCAATGGATATCCATTGCGTGATATCGTGATGTCCATCCCCTCCCTTTACACCGCGTCCTATCGGTCCAACGTCGCGATTGATATTAAGGGCGAAGAAATTACACAACATCACTTGAATCGCGCCATTATATCTTTTGAGAGTCAGATGAACGAGGCGGATCATTCTTTGGTCCATACCATACCTACAAAATATGTTGTGGATGGGCATGATGGCGTTGAAAACCCGTTGGGGATGCATGCGCAAAAATTAAAATTGGATTTGCACTGTGTGAAGGCCGAAACGGCGGCATTGCAAAATATGATTACTATTGCCGAAAAAAACCATCTGGATGTAGATTGCCTGTGCGTTGCGCCTTATGCCGCAGGGCTGGCCTCGCTTGTTGAGGATGAACTTAATCTGGGTGCACTTGTCATTGATATGGGTGCAGGCATCACCAGTTACGCCGTGTTTCATAAGGGCGCGATGATCCATGCGGGCGCCATTCCCGTTGGCGGATCGCATGTGACAAATGATTTAGCGGCAGGCCTCAATACACCCCTTTATCACGCTGAGCGGTTAAAAGTTTTATATGGGTCATGCGCAAACAGCCTATCAGACAGCAACGAAACAATTGATATTCCAACATTGGGCGATGATAATAATTTAAATGATCATCAGGTTCCGCGGGCAACATTGGTCAATATTATCCGCCCAAGGATGGAAGAAATATTTGAACTGATCCGTGGTGATTTGGATGTGAATGGCATGGATGCCTATGCAGGGGGGCGTGTTATTTTAACCGGGGGTGCAAGTCAACTTAATGGTGTCGAAGATTTGGCGGGTATGATGTTGAATAAACAGGTTCGAATAGGTAAGCCAAAAACGGTAAAGGGCTTGCCCGAATTGGCATCGGGTGTTGAATTTGCAAAAACATTGGGGTTAATCACCTATGCGTGTGAGCGAATGAACGAACAACCCACCATTGACGATGACAATGCGCAAGACCCTATTCTGGACCGCGCCATGAAATGGTTGAAAGAGAATTGGTGAAAACCATCTCACCCGTTTGCATTCTGAATCCGAACATTATACGATTTTTATATAAGTGATTCGTTTGTCTATTTGGTTTTCACGCCAACTCTTGCGAAAATACTTCAAATAATTATGATAACTATCTGATAAGATTGAGGGAATTACGATCAATGCATTCAAGTAACAAAACCATTCAAGGGCCATTCACTCCAAAAATAACCGTTGTCGGTGTTGGGGGTGCTGGTGGAAATGCCGTGAATAATATGATTGCATCGCATCTTGATGGTGTGAATTTTCTTGTTTGTAATACAGATGCTCAGGCATTGGAAAATTCTCTGTCATCTGAAAAAATCCAACTGGGTACAGATTCAACGGGTGGTTTGGGCGCAGGTGCAAGACCAGAAATCGGACGCACCGCCGCCGAAGAAACATTAGACGATGTTATGTCCCAATTGGGCGATCAAAATATGGTGTTCATCACCGCTGGAATGGGTGGAGGAACAGGAACAGGTGCGGCCCCAGTCATCGCACAGGCTTGTAAAGAGCAAGGCATTTTAACCGTTGGTGTTGTTACAAAACCATTTCAATTCGAAGGTGCACAACGCATGCGTTTGGCAGAGGCAGGAATTGATGAGCTGGCCCAATATGTTGATACATTAATTGTTATTCCAAACCAAAATTTATTCCGAATTGCCAATGAAAAAACAACATTTGCCGATGCCTTTAAATTGGCAGATAACGTTTTACAATCTGGTGTTCGTGGTGTGACTGACCTTATGGTTGTTCCGGGTATGATCAATCTTGATTTTGCTGATGTTCGTTCAGCCACATCTGAAATGGGTAAGGCGATGATGGGAACAGGCGAAGCCACGGGCGAGCGTCGCGCAATTGAGGCGGCTGAACAGGCCATCAATAATCCATTGTTGGACGATGTCTCAATGAAGGGCGCACGCAGTGTGATTATTAATATTGCAGGTGGGCACGACCTGACATTGTTCGAAATTGAGGAAGCTAGTAACCGCATCACGGATGAGGTTGACCCTAATGCCACAATTATTTTTGGATCAACATTTGACGATTCATTGGAAGGGTCAATGCGTGTAACCGTTGTTGCAACGGGGATAGAGGCGGAAATAAACCGTCGTGTGGCAACGCGCCCAATCCGTGCAACAAACACAAATGCACAACCTCAAAAAATTGAAACGAACACAGATGATGTGGTTAAGGATAGTTTTGCAACACGTTATCCAGAACCGTCCCGCGTTGGTCAAACAATGGCCGCAATCTCGACGAGCACAACAGAAGCAGCACCACACACACCGCAGGTTTTTGAAATGGCAAGTGTTGCAATTGAAGAACAACAATCCGCAGTGGCATCATTGAATGAAGTGGCGCAGCCAGTTGATACAGTCGAGGCAACAGGTACAATTGAAACAAATTTCGTTACGGATGGAAATGCTGTTCGTAAAGTTGAGGTGCAACATCAACAACCGCAAACAAGATCATATAATAATTCGGTTATTCCGCCTCACGCCCCTGCAAAAAATGAAACGAAGCAGGAAAGCTCCTTAACTTTAAATCCGCCTGTGATGCGTCAAGTTCAAGTTGAGGAAAAGAAAACTCCGTCATTATTTGAACGCATTACAGGTCGCCGTCGTGACACAGAAATAGAAGATGACCAAAGTGATACAACAACAACTTCATCGTCTGGATCAACTGGCATGCCTAACGGATTGAGCGTAGAGAGAAAAACAGTTGCAACACAATATGAAACGCCAACCACTCAAGGAGAGCAGGGTATGTTGAATATTGAGGCACCAAAGGTTCAGGCGAAATCGAATGTCAATGCGGATGATTTAGAAATTCCAGCGTTCTTAAGGCGTCAAATTTCATAAGTCTTTTTAATAAACCGGCTCAGGCTGCTATCTGATACATTCAATGCATCTTCAATTGTCATCCATTGAAGAGAATTTGATTCATCACTTAATACTGGATTTTGATCACCTGTCATTTGCATGACATATCGAATATCAAAATGTGCGTGCGTGGGCTCGCCCTTTTTATCATTGGCGGGAATATCATGAATATCAATATCAATGATATGTGATGAGACAGGTTTAAATGCCGTGATTCCGCTTTCTTCCATCGTTTCGCGGATGGCAACGGCCAAAACATTTTCTTCCCCATCGCAATGCCCACCAAAATTCAACCATTTATTCAATGATTTATGATGATTCATTAATATTTGATCGCCGTCTTTATTCAATAATATTGTCGATGCCGTAATATGTCCTGGATCAAAATGATCACGGTAAAAACACCTATTCGATTTCAGCAAATCTAAAAACTGCGGGATGAATGATTTCTCATCATCGGTTGTGTTGTAGTGATTGAGTTCTTCGATTAAATTTTGACGCCCTTGGATTGCCGCGGTCGCTTTGCTCCCTCGCAATGACGCTATATTATTTCCCTCTTTTTGCATTCCATTCATCCAGTCGGTCTTTAATTCCTTTTTCAAATCCGTTGCCTTTAGGGTTATAAAATATCTCTCGCTTTAAATCATCAGGGAAATAATTTTGTCCTGAAAAACCGCCTTCAACATCATGGTCATATTGATATCCTGCGCCGTACCCCTGATCTTTCATCATGGATGTTGGTGCATTCAAAATATGTTTGGGTGGCATGTGGGATCCGTTATCTTTGGCATGTTTGCGCGCCGCCTTATAGGCCGTGTAAACCGCGTTGGATTTTGGTGCGGTGGCCAAAAAAACTAATGCCTGGGCAATGGCCAATTCGCCTTCGGGTGACCCCAGTCGTTCATATGTCTCCCACGCGGCGGTGCATAATGACAATGCTTGAGGGCTGGCCAATCCAATATCTTCAACTGCCATGCGGGTGATGCGTCTTGCCAAAAATTTCGGGTCTTCGCCCCCTTCCAACATACGCGCAAACCAATAGAGCGCGGCATCCGGATCAGACCCGCGCACAGATTTATGCAGGGCGGATATTAAATTATAATGATTTTCATCACCCTTATCGTAATGGGCGGCACGACGTGAAATGAGTGCGGTTAATGTATCGGTGTTAATATCCTTATCTGGATTTATGGCCTGAATTTGCTCAACCATATTCAACAGATATCGTCCATCACCATCCGCCATGGCTTTTAGTGATTGACGCGCCTCATGGGTGATAGGTAGAGAAGTTGTTTCTTGTTCAACTGCTTGTAATAAATTTTCTAATGCCTGATCATCCAACCGATTGAGAATAAAAACGGATGCACGAGATAATAATGCCGCATTCAATTCAAATGACGGGTTTTCGGTTGTCGCCCCAATCAACAAAATTGTGCCATCTTCGACCAATGGCAAAAACGCGTCTTGCTGTGATTTATTAAACCGATGAATTTCATCAATAAATAACAATGTTTTGCGTCCGTCTTTTGCGCGTGCGCGCGCCGCATCAAAAACCTTTCGTAAATCGCCAACACCACTAAAAATCGCGGATAGGGATTCAAAATCCATGTTTGAATTTTCGGCTAATATCCGCGCCAATGTGGTTTTACCGCATCCGGGTGGCCCCCATAAAATCATCGATTGTAATGTTCCACCCTCAACCATTTTACGGATGGGCGCGCCCACGCCAACCAAATGATCCTGCCCAGTAATATCATCTAATGTTTGCGGACGCATCCGTTCCGCAAGTGGTTTTAAATGGTCAGATTGATCTTTAAAAAGGGCGTTTTGAGTCATTATTCACCCTCGTAATCGATTGATGATTTTGGTGTAGGATTCAATAAATCCATTCGCATCATCACGGGTTGTGTTCCATCCCATTGAAATGCGGAGTGTTGCAAGCGCATAATCATCCGATAATCCCATTGCGGTTAAAACATGCGATGGTTTTGCAACGCCACTGGAACAGGCAGACCCTTGTGAAACACATATTTGATCCAAATCCAAATTCATCATTTGAACCGTGTTCGTCACATCAGGGCAGGTGAGGGATATCGTGTTGCCGACACGGGGCGCGTTTTGCCCATTCACAAATGTTTCAGGGACAGATTGCGTAATGCGCGATTCAATTTCATCCCGCCACGTTGCCAATTCATCATATCGATCCATATTTTTGACGGCCAATTCTGCGGCTAACCCCATGCCTGCAATACCTGCAACATTTGATGTTCCCGCGCGTTGACGTTTTTCTTGTTTTCCGCCAACCAACAAAGGCCGTATTGGTTTTTGCGCGGCGAACACAAAACATCCCACTCCTTGAGGGCCACCAATTTTATGCGCGGAAAAGGACATGTAATCCGCGCCAATATCTTTAAAATCTACGGAGAGTTTGCCTAATGCTTGCACCGCATCAATATGGATTAAACACCCATGATCATGCGCAATTTTCACCGCATCTTTAACAGGTTGAATAACACCCGTTTCATTATTCACCATCATGATATTAATCAATGCAGGTTTTGGATCGCGTTTCACCATATCTTCCAACGCGTTTAAATCAACGATACCATTGGATGTTACAGGGATGATTTCCATTTCGGCGTGGCCGCAATCCAATATGGCGGCATGTTCAATAGCGGATGATAAAATTCTCTCGCCCTTGAATGTTTTTAAAATGGTATTCATTGATTCGGTTGCGCAGGATGTGAAAATCACTTGCGCAGGGCGCGTGTTGACCGCCGCCGCCATTTGATCGCGGGCGCGTTCGATATGCATGCTGGCCTTTTGTCCCGCCTTATGCGTGGATGATCCGTTCCCTGTTTCACCCATGATGAATGTCACAAGGTCTATGACTTCTGGGCGGATCGTTGTCGTGGCGTTATGGTCAAGGTAAATCATAAGGTTAAGATAGCCATAGAAAGATGTTTTTACAACCACACATGAATTCACCATAATTTAAGAATGAATGTCAAAAAACTCCCCGTCGAAGTCACTTTATTGGATTGCCTCAAAACATTTGCGGTGATCATTATGATTATCGATCATGTCGGTTTTTACTTTTTTGGTGATTATGATTGGTTTCGTGCCATAGGTCGTGTCGGTATGCCGATCTGGTTTTTCATGGCGGGATATGCGTTGAGCCGAGATTTGCCAAACAAATTATTGATTGGGGCACTCATATTATCCGTTTGCGATTTTGTTTTATTTCAAAGGACATTTCCATTCAACGCACTTGCCACTATCATCCTCATCCGAATGTTAATCGACCCCATGATGAATTTCATCACGCGAAGCCGATATATTTTTGTGATTGGATGTGTGTTGTTGGTTTTATTTTATGTCGCAACAAATATGGTGTTTGAATATGGGACATTGGCGTTCATGTTTGCCGTCATGGGGTATTTGGTTCGTCATCGGGATAAAGTCATCGAACTCACTTTCATGGGGAAATATGATTATTATTTTGTCTATGCCATTACGTTCCTTGGCTTTTGTCTGCTCCAAAACGCGCAATTTGGATTTAATGATATTCAATTCATCGTGATGATGGTCGTGACCGCCATTGTTATGGGGATTTTAATCAGTCTAAAACCCATGACATTTCCCCAAATCAAAGGCCAACCTCAAAAACAATTTTTACAATTTTGCGGACGAAAAACATTGGAAATTTATGTTGCTCATCTGGTCGTCTTTAAAGTGATATTATTTATCGGTTTGGGGTTGAATTAGGCTCGTTCGCGTGCTAAATCCATAATCATATTTAATATTTTATAAGGGTTATACGCCTGTGGCACACAAGCAAGGTCAAATTAAAATTGCAAAATCATATGTGAGCGCCCTGTTCAGTGCGGTCACGACCAAAAAAGACTCTGATGCAATTGTGAAGGATATGAATGATATTGACGCCATGATTGCGGGGTCAACCGACCTTCAAAACTTTATTCAATCACCATTACTATCCGTTGCCGATCATAAGGCTGGTTTGGAAAAATTGGCGAAAAAGGCCAAATTATCAGACGCAGTCACGAACATGATGATGGTGATGGCAGATAATCGTCGTTTATCATTGTTGCCTGTTGTTGCATCAGAGGTTCGTAATTTCATTAATCAACAATCAGGCACAATTTCGGTGACAATCACAACCGCGCATAAATTAACCGCTGCGGATTTGAAAAAAATTGCCAATGATTTAAAGGGCGCGTTGGGGCAAGATGTCACGACACAGGCCTTTATCGATGAAACATTGATCGGCGGCGTTGTAATACAGGCAGGGTCAACATTGATCGACGGATCAGTGAAAGCGAAATTAAACCAGTTAGAGCGTGAATTAACACGCAAGACGGCCTAGAGTTTTTATAAAGAGGAAAAAGAAAAATGGAATTAAAAGCATCTGAAATTAAATCGGTCCTAAGCGATCAAATTAAAAATTTGAAAGCTGGCGCTGATATCGCTGAAATTGGTCGTGTATTGTCCGTTGGGGATGGTGTTGCGCAAATTCATGGGCTTGATAATGTTCAGGCGGGTGAGATGATTGAATTTGACGGTGGCATCATGGGTATGGCGCTTAATTTGGAAGAAGACGCCGTTGGTGCCGTGATTTTCGGGGATGACCGTGATGTTTCTGAGGGGGCAATTGTTCGCCGTACTGGTAAAATTGTTGAGGTTCCAACGGGTCCAGAATTATTGGGTCGTGTTGTTGATGGCCTTGGGCGTCCAATCGATGGAAAAGGCCCAATCAAATCAAAAACGACAGGTCGTTTGGAACAAAAGGCACCGGGCATTATGCCTCGTAAATCGGTTCATGAACCTGTTGCAACAGGGATCAAGGCGATTGACTCGCTGGTTCCAATTGGGCGTGGCCAACGTGAGCTAATCATTGGTGACCGTCAAACAGGTAAATCCGCGGTTGTGATGGATACAATTTTGAACCAAAAATCAATTAATGATAAGGCGACAAACGATTCAGAGAAAATGTTCTGTGTTTATGTGGCTATCGGTCAAAAACGATCTACGGTTGCACAATTTGTGCGTAAATTGGAAGAGGAGGGCGCAATGGAATATTCTATCGTTGTTGCTGCGACCGCTTCTGACCCTGCACCTATGCAATTTTTGGCACCATATACAGGGTGTGCCATGGGTGAATATTTCCGTGATAATGGCCAACATGCGATTATTATTTATGATGATTTATCGAAACAAGCCGTTGCCTATCGTCAAATGTCATTATTGCTTCGTCGTCCTCCTGGGCGTGAGGCTTACCCTGGTGATGTTTTCTATATTCACTCTCGTTTATTGGAACGTGCATGTAAATTGAACGAAGATCACGGATCTGGGTCATTGACGGCCTTGCCGATTATTGAAACACAAGCGGGTGACGTATCGGCCTATATTCCAACGAACGTGATTTCGATTACGGATGGTCAAATTTTCCTTGAAACAAACTTGTTCTTTAAAGGGATTCGTCCTGCGATTAACGTTGGTTTGTCCGTGTCTCGTGTGGGATCCGCGGCTCAAATTAAGGCAATGAAACAGGTTGCGGGTTCGATTAAGCTTGAACTGGCGCAATATCGTGAAATGGAAGCGTTCGCGCAATTTGCATCTGATTTGGATGCCTCGACCCAGAAATTGTTGGCGCGTGGTGCACGATTGACTGAATTGTTGAAACAACCTCAATACTCACCATTGACGACTGCCGAGGAAGTTGCGGTTATTTTCTCTGGTGTGAAGGGGTATTTGGATGATGTGGATGTGAAGGATGTCACTGAATTTGAGGCAGGATTGTTAAAATCACTCCGTGCATCAGGAAAATCTATCTTAAAAGATATTGAGAAAAAACAAAAACTGGATGATGATTTAGAAGCCAAATTGCATGATTTCGTGAAGAAATATGCAGGTGGATTCACTGGATCAACAGCCAAGAAAGCGGCTTAATATGTTATCTAGGGTATTTGGAATTCAGGCAACTGCAATATATCAACGCCGTGAAGATGTTCCAATGTGGCGCAAGATTACTGGTTTTGAGCCATGCACGGGAACTGTTACGACAACATTGAGACTTATTGGAAAATAAATGCCAAGTTTAAAAGATCAAAAAGACCGTATATCATCCGTTAAATCGACGAAAAAAATAACGTCGGCGATGAAAATGGTTGCAGCAAGCAAATTAAAACGCGCTCAGGATAAGGCCGAGGCCGCTCAACCCTATGCCGAGGCGATGTCAAAGGTTATGGCACGCGTATCGGCGGGGGTTCAAATTGGTGCGGGGTCATCCCCATTATTGGCGGGAACGGGGTCGGATCAAACGCATTTATTGGTTGTGATGACATCGGACCGTGGTCTATGCGGTGGGTTTAACGGAAACCTGCTCCGTCATACAAAAATCATGATTGATGAGCTGACCGCGCTTGGAAAAACACTCAAAATTGTGACCGTTGGGCGTAAGGGGCGTGACTTCCTGAAACGTGACCATAGTGACCTGATTATCAAATCTTTCACTGGCCTTGGAAAAACAAAGGCAGGCGTTGAATTTATTGAAGCCGCGGAAATTGCCGATTATGTTTTATCCCTGTTTGACGATGGCGCATTTGATGTGTGTTCATTGCTGTCCAATGAATTCCGATCTGTTTTGGCACAGGTTCCTACGGCATCACAATTAATTCCATTTACATTTGCCGAGGAAACAATCGATAATATCGAGGCGAATGAAGATAACGCGGACACCGAAACGCCGTATAATTTTGAACCAGACGAAGATGAGATTTTGGAAGAATTGCTTCCCAAAAACATCAAGGTTCAAATCTTCCGTAGGTTGTTGGACAGCGCAGCCGGTGAACAAGCCGCGCGTATGACCGCAATGGATAATGCAACACGTAATGCAGGTGATAAAATTAAAGACCTGACCTTGCAATATAACCGCGCGCGTCAGGCCTATATCACAAAAGAATTAATCGAAATTATATCAGGGGCCGAAGCGGTCTAAATGAATTTAAAAAGAAGAGGAAAAAATGGCAAAAGCAAAAGGTAAAATTACACAAGTATTGGGCGCGGTTGTTGACGTTCAATTCTCGGATGGTCAGGTGCCCGCAATTTTAAACGCGGTGGAAACTAAAAACGCGGGGAATGATAATAAAACCCTCGTGATGGAAGTGGCCCAGCATTTGGGTGACAGCACGGTTCGATGCATTGCCATGGACATGACCGAAGGGTTGGTTCGCGGTCAGGATGTGACGGATACGGGCAATCCAATCTCCGTTCCTGTTGGCACGGCGACATTAGGTCGTATCATGGATGTGACGGGTGAGGCCATTGATGGTAAACCCACACCAAAGACAGATGAAAAATGGGCCATTCACCGTAAGGCGCCTGAATTTGTTGATCAGGCCGGTGCAACGGAACAACTTGTAACAGGGATTAAGGTTGTTGACCTTCTGTGCCCCTATGCCAAGGGTGGTAAAATTGGTTTGTTTGGTGGTGCCGGTGTTGGTAAAACCGTTACAATTCAGGAATTGATTAACAATATTGCCCAAGGCCACGGTGGTGTGTCTGTGTTTGCCGGTGTTGGTGAGCGTACTCGTGAAGGAAACGACCTT
>JAUHXB010000235.1 GCA_030427215.1 Alphaproteobacteria bacterium
AGCAAGAAATAGCGTCGCTTTTGACGATGAAACGCGCGTGATTAGCCTCTATGCAACTGGTGCAGTTTACATCCAATGTGGTGATGATACTGTCACCGCATCGACATCGGATCATTATTTTCCCGCGGGTGTTTATTATGATCTGGCTATTGGTGGGGATAAAACATTACACACCCCCCACATTGCGGTTGTCGCGGCGGATAGTGATTGTACGGTTTACATCTCTGAAAAATTATAAAGGACTTAGTATTTTGATGTTGTCATTGCAAGCGCTGATACAGCAGTGACAACATTTTCTATGCCCTTGGCGTTTTGGGGCCTTTTGGTTGCGGTTTTATTTCAACTGCTGGTTCAGAAGATAAGGTCGTCATAAAACGCTCACGCTCTTCATCTGTAAAAACGTCCCCATCTTTAAAAGTGATTGTGATACACGGTCTCTCTTCATCACTTATTTTTCCTCTTATATGCATAATATTCGGATTTTTTTCATCCATATACCATTGATTTGTCCCCACATTTGGATCGGTTGGCTGTCCTCCAAGCTTTACTACATTAATGGCAATCCTTAGGCTTTCTGCAATAGCGTTATTGTTTGTAGCAGGCCCTGTAACTGTAACTGCGTATTTGTTATCAAAATCTTTACGAATTGTTGTTCCTGTTACGCCTGCTGCATCTCTAAAACTCATATTTATACCCCTTTTTATCCTTTTGTTTTTCTCTTATATGGTCTAAATATACTTGTGAAATGTAAATAAATTCTCAATGTTATTTTGAATTCGAAACAATAAAGGAAAAATCCATGACTGCCCTCGCTCAAAACACCGCTAATACTGATTATAAAGTCGCCGATATCTCTTTGGCGGAATATGGCCGTAAGGAAATTGATATTGCCGAGGCTGAAATGCCGGGTTTGATGTCTTTGCGCGAAGAATATGGCGCGCAACAACCATTAAAGGGCGCACGCATTGCGGGATGTTTACACATGACAATCCAAACGGCGGTGTTGATTGAAACATTAACTGCGCTTGGTGCAACCGTTCGATGGTCGTCATGTAATATTTTCTCTACCCAAGATCACGCGGCGGCGGCAATGGCGGCGGCGGGTATTCCCGTTTTTGCATGGAAGGGTCAAACAAACGAAGAAGGCATGGATTGCATCCGCGACACGATCAAAGGGCCCGATGGTTGGACACCAAACATGATTTTGGATGATGGTGGCGATTTAACCGTGATGATGCACGAAGAATACCCTGAGCTAATGAACGAGGTTAAGGGTATTTCAGAGGAAACAACAACAGGTGTTTTGCGCCTGTATGAAATGGTTAAAGACGGCAAATTAAAATGCCCTGCAATCAACGTGAATGATTCCGTGACCAAATCGAAATTTGATAATAAATATGGATGCCGCGAAAGCGCGGTTGATGCGATTCGTCGTGCGACCGATTTGATGATGGCGGGTAAGGTCGCCATGGTGTGTGGTTTTGGTGATGTGGGTAAAGGAACGGCGGAATCGCTTCGCTCCGCCGGATGTCGTGTAATGGTATCCGAAGTTGACCCTATTTGCGCGCTACAGGCCGCAATGGAAGGGTTCGAAGTTGTCACAATGGAAAAGGCATGCCCACGCGCCGACATTTTTGTCACAACAACAGGAAACAAAGACATTATAACCGTTGATCATATGCGCGATATGAAGGATCGCGCGATTGTGTGTAACATTGGTCATTTCGATAATGAAATTCAGGTTGAACCCCTCCGCAATATGAAATGGACAAATATCAAACCACAAGTTGATGAAATTGAATTTCCTGACGGAAACCGCATTATTTTATTGGCCGAAGGGCGTTTGGTGAATTTGGGATGTGCAACGGGTCACCCATCATTCGTGATGTCCGCATCCTTCACAAATCAAACCATTGCCCAAATTGAGTTGTGGAACAATGCCGATAGCTATGAAAACAAGGTGTATGTGTTGCCGAAACATCTGGATGAAAAGGTTGCGCGCCTGCATTTGGAAAAGTTGGGTGTAGAGCTTGAAACACTATCGAATGATCAGGCCAAATATATCGGCGTGGATGTTAATGGCCCATTCAAAAAGGATGAGTATCGATATTAAGAAATAAAAACTTGCGTCATTCCCTGAATTTGATTTATCAAATTCTAAGGGAGGAATCTAGATTTTATAATGTAAACGCTAGATTGCCTTAGAAGCTCTGCCGAGATTCAGGGAATGACGAAACGAAAAATAAAAAATTAACTCTTTTTTATTGATTTTTGGACATAATTTTAATATAATAAAGAAATTTTGAAAATTTAAGGATAAAAAAAATGGCACCAAAAGATACTGGCACAGATCAAATCGAAAATGCTGTGATTCTTGGAGAAAAAACGGCCAAGCA
>JAUHXB010000236.1 GCA_030427215.1 Alphaproteobacteria bacterium
CAACATCATCAATTGTGACATTACGTTTTAATGGCGCGTTTAATTCATTCCATTTTAGGATAAATCGGAAATCGCCAATACCGCTGGCTGCCAATGTTTTAATTGGTCCTGCGCTAATCGCATTGACGCGGATGTCTTTACCACCTATGTCATTGGCCAAATATTTGACTGAGGCCTCTAACGCCGCCTTGGCAACACCCATGACGTTATAATGAGGCATAACCTGTTCCGCGCCATAATATGTGAGGGTTAGCAATGACCCGCCTTCGTTCATCAATGGCACGGCACGTTGCGCAACGGAAGTGAAGGAATAAACGGAAATATCCATGGTTTTAAGGAAGTTCGCGCGGGTTGTATCAAGATACATTCCATCCAATTCGTTTTTATCGGAAAAGGCAATGCCGTGAACGACAAAATCAATTGATCCCCATTCGTCTTCGATCATTTTAAATGTGGCATCGACGGATGCATCATCGGTCACATCGCAAGGCATCATCATGGTTGACCCAATTGATTCAGCCAATGGACGAACACGCTTTTCAAGAGCTTCGCCTTGGTAGGTAAAGGCCAATTCTGCCCCCGCATCAGCACAAGCCTTTGCAATACCCCATGAAATGGAACGGTCATTGGCGACCCCCATAATTAAACCGCGTTTGCCCTTCATTAAACCGTCAAAAGCCATAAAAAATCCTCTCTTAAATCTGTATAAGAGAGGATCATAATGATTTTGAGAACAAAATCCAGTTAAAATAGGTTACGGAGTGTTACTTAAGAAATCACTTCCCATTTACCGTCATCACGTTGACATGCGACGCCAACACCTGTTTCAGCGCGACCACCAACATATATTGTCTGTTCATATTCACGGCAATAGTCACCCTGTGCGGTTTGTCCGTCACGGATTGGTGTTACCGTTCCGTAATTTCCACTTTCAGGATTATTCCACGCGATTTGTTGATTTAATGGCGCTGCATAAGCTTGTTGTTCGGCCTTGCGAGCATAGGCGATATCGGCCTTATCCAAAGATTTTCCAATTTCGTTACCAACCATTGTACCAAGCAACGTTCCCGCCGCCGCAGCGATAATTTGACCTGAACCTCCACCGATTTGCGCGCCGAGCAGACCACCACCAACGGCGCCGACGACTGAACCAACGGTTTCTTTTGTTCCCATGTTGCTTGCACTTTCACAAGCACCTAATCCAACCGAAGCTATCAAAGCCAGCATTAAAGCAATTTTTTTCATGTTATAGTCCTTTCCTTTAAACACTATGATGATATTTTGTTCGTTAAATAAGGCAACAGAAAGGCATAAAAATGTTTAATCCTGTCGGGCAAAACCCATTTGAATTATTTGATGAATGGATGAAAGATGCGGAACGGGAAGAGCCCAATAACCCTAATGCCATGTGTTTATCGACAGTATCGGCGGATGGAAAACCATCGTCACGCATGGTTTTGTTGAAAGATTATGACGATCAAGGGTTGGTGTTTTATACCAATAGCGAAAGCCGTAAAGGCGGCGAGTTATCCGAAAACCCTAATGTTGCATTGTGCCTTTATTGGAAAACATTCCAACGTCAGGTTAGGATAGAGGGCGAAGTTGAAATTGTCCCAAGGGATATGACACAGGCTTATTTTAACTCTCGGCATCGTGGTTCACAAATTGCATCCGCCGCGTCAAAACAATCACGCCCTTTGCCAGATCGACAAGTTTATGAAGACCGTATTAGAGAGTTGGAAAAACAGTTTGAAGACGTTGAGCAAATCCCCTGCCCCGATCATTGGAACGGATACCGTGTGCGTCCATCATCCATCGAATTTTGGGTTGAAGGCGAATTCAGAACACATGACAGGTTTGTGTTTAAATGTAATGAGAATGGAATTTGGAACGCGGAGAGGTTGTATCCATGAGTTTTCCTTTGTTACTTCCCCTGTGAAAACAGGGGTCTTAAATGATCATATTCCAAGATCCCGGATCAAGTCCAGGAATGCAACTATACAGAAAACCTTCGTGACTTGGCGTCTTCCTGTAAAAAACTTTCACAATAAGACGCAAAGGCGCTAAGAAATTATTATTTCATTGACAAACAATACTACAATTTGCTACATTATGTACAATAAACTTAGAGAGAAAAAAAATGAGTTTTACTGAACAAGCCAATAAAATTTTAATGACACTAGATATGGATGGCTACGATCTTGTCGATGCAAGAAATGGCACTGCATTATTTAGACATCCCAGCAAAGAGTTTAAAATTTTTACTCAAAAAGAATTAGAAAATAGACGAGAAGCAAGGGAAAAACTCGGTTTAGAAATGGGTTTTAGGGAAGAGTTAACTCTTAACATGCTTCAATCCAATGACGCTGTAAAATCTTCTCCATATGGTGGAATG
>JAUHXB010000237.1 GCA_030427215.1 Alphaproteobacteria bacterium
CAGCCAGTTTGTTTTACGTGCTAATTGAGCAGACGTAGTATGGTCCGAGCACTTTGACAAAAACATATTCGGATTGACAGCACAGACTTTAGATCTCATAAAAACCTCTTTTATTGATAGTATCGTTTGTATTTTTATAGAAATCCGCCACTAATAGCACTGATTTCAACAACTCATTTGCGCAACAAAAAACCATTATATTGGCAGGCGACGGTGGGGTCAATTAGACGGTGTGACAATTCACGCCGTCTGTTCATCCGGCGCAAAATCATAAAAGAATCCATCTTCGATATTCGGGCCAATAGTGACCTGCGTTCCCGGGAATAATTCCTGAACCGCCTCCGCCAACACATGGGCGCAATCATGACGAATGAATTCTATCGCGCGTGGGTCATCACGTTTGATCAGTGCAATCGATGCATCCGTTTCAATAGGGCGGGATAAATCCCAAAATTCGCCGTTGACCTCAATCATCACGCACGCTTTTGCCAATGATTTTGAAATAGATTCGGCAATATCCATGCCTGTTGTACCAGTCGTATAATCGCGCGTTGCACCATCGGGTAGAGTTATTGTGATCATATTGTTATTATTATTTGTCTGTATTGCTTCCATATATATGTTGTACCATGCTCCATCATGTTGTCACTGGTAAAAATTATAAAAGAAGCGTAAAAGATGTCCTTATGAACGCAAAAATTCAAAAACGTGACATGACCAAGGGCGATATTATGGGACATGTGATCCGTATGGCCCTGCCCATGACCATCGGAATTGGTGCGATCATCAGCTTTTCCTTGGCCGATACATATTTCATCGGGCAATTGGGCGCAACCGAATTGGCGGCGATTGGATATACATTTCCTGTCACGACAATGTTGTTTAATATTGTATTTGGAATGGCGATTGCGATGAGCGCGGTTGTGTCGCGAACAATGGGACAGGGTGATCGTAAAAAAGTGGGGCAAATTGCCATTGTGGGTGTCACAATGGCCTTCCTATCATCGGCGTTTTTATCGTTTTTGTGTTATATATTTTTAGACCCATTATTCCGATCAATGGGGGCAGGGGACGTCATGATGCCTCTAATCAAAGATTACATGCCCATATGGTTGATCGGATCTGTTTGTCTGTCTATACCTGTTGTCATTAATTCCGCCCTAAGGGGGCTTGGCGACGCATTTTGGCCTGCGGCGGTGATGGTCACGGTTGCAGTGGTAAACATTATCCTTGACCCCATTTTAATTTTTGGTCTGTTCGGTGCGCCGCGCATGGAAATTCAAGGCGCAGCGGTCGCATCCCTGATTTCATATGTTGTTGCAATGATTGCGGCCTTGTCCATTTTGATCGTCAGGGAAAAAGTCGTTTCAATCGGCATGTTATTTTGTAAACAGGGATGGTTAGCGGCCTCAAAACCATTATTGATGATTGCCATTCCTGTATCGTTGGCCAATTTAATCACCCCTGTCACATCCTATGGGTTTACGGCGATATTATCGGATATCGGGAATGAGGCTGTTGCGGCCTTTGGCGTTGTGTCACGATTAGAGGCCTTTGCCCTTATTCCTATCATGGCGCTGGCGGGTGGAATCGCCCCCTTAATAGGTCAAAATTTTGGTGCGGGATTGAATGACCGTGTGAATGACGCAATCCGTAAGGCTTTGCGTTTCGGATTTTTTTACGGAATAGGGTGCGCGGTTGTTATTGCAATTTTATCGGGATGGATCGCATCAATTTTTAGCGATAATGCAAAAGTAATTGAATTTTCAGCGCTTTATCTCTTATTCGTACCACTGTCATATTTTGCGATGAATATCTTTGTGATTTCAACATCGGCGATGAACGCGTTGAATAAAGCCAAAGAAGCATTGGTTTTAAATATTGTGAAATCGTTTGTCCTATCACTGCCTCTGGTGTTTATTGGCGTAGGACACTACGGATTTCACGGTTTTATTGCTGCCCTTATTGGTGCGAATATTATGTGTTTCGTGGTTTATTTCTATCTAAAAATAATATTAAAACGCTTATAAATGATGGATATTTTATTTATGGCGGAGAGGATGGGATTCGAACCCACGTTAGGTTTAACCCTAAACACGCTTTCCAAGCGTGCGCCTTAAGCCACTCGGCCACCTCTCCAACGCGTGACAGTTATCGGTGATCAGGCCTTAGAAGTCAAGACGACATTTCATCAATGGCGTGTTTTAAAACCTCTAAATCTTGGTGGCGAGACAGGCTGTGATCGCCATCATCGATCAGCGTGATTTTGGCCGCATTGCCCAAAACCGCGTTAATGGCGTCGGTCATGTGCCAATCCACGGAGGTATCTTGTTTCCCTTGTAATAAATGGACAGGCCCATCAAAATCAATTTTGTGTGTCAGCAAACAATGATG
>JAUHXB010000238.1 GCA_030427215.1 Alphaproteobacteria bacterium
TTCATCGTAACGGAATTTACACGATTGAATTATTTGATAGTGAGCTTTATCAAGATTCAACTTTGACTGGATCGGCGCAAACTCCAACTGCAACATGGTCAGGTCTTGATCATTTGGAAGGGCAATCAGTGACTATTATTGCCGATGATATCGTTCGCCCGAATAAGGTTGTGAGCAATGGATCAATCACTTTGGATGCCCCCGCCAGTGATGTCAAAATTGGATTATCTTTTACGCATATTATTGAACCCCTACCTCCATCAACATTATCGGTGAATGGTGCGGGGCGCGCGGTTAAAATGATAGAATCGGTCTTCCGTGTTGAGGACACATCTGCCCTTCGGTTAGATGTTGGTCGTGGTTTGGATGATATTCCTTTACGTGATTTTGATGATGGCCAAATATTGGACGCACCAATTGAAATGGTCAGTCGTGATATCACGGTTAAGGCCATGGGATGGACAAAGGATTTAACACAATCGCATTGGCGGATTGAACAAAACGCGCCTTTGCCCTTCACACTTCTTTCTGTAACAACTGAACTAAAGGTAAATGACTAAGATGACAACATGTAATGATTTAAAACAACAACATGATCAATTATACAGAGAGAAAATTTCTTTTGAAAAAGAAGAAAATCATATCAAGGACCGTATCCATCGTATTGAAACTGAAATTCAAAAGCTTGAAAAACAATGGAAGAATGACGCGTCTCAAAGAGGCTTTAGAGACATTGTAAAACCAACTGCAAAAGCTTTGGAAAAACTTTCAACTTTTGCCCGCATTATAGATATGGACAAAACGACTTATCAAGCGTCGCCTGATAGAGCTCAAAATGCTATAACTTACAATTATATTGAAAGTTTGCGTGACGAGGTCAAAAGCTATAATATGCGTTTAAGAAATATTCAAAAAAATATAAATGAACTAGATATTCAATTATTCATGATTAAAAGAGAAATGATATCTTTAGAATGTTAAAAATAAAATCGATATGCTGTAAATTTAAAAGGTTGAATTACAAAGTAATGATTAAAGATGCTTTTTATCTTGCAGCTTTTTTCTTTATAATTTCTTTGTTTAGTTTACTGGATATATCAGTTGATGAAAATATAGAATTTATTCTTGGTATTATTCTATTGCTAATAAATATATACATACTCGTCTATTTTTTCTCTTATATTTATGGTCGAGAAAAAGAAGATAAGCTTCTTTATATGATATTAACGGGTTTCTTATTTTGCCTTTTTGATATTGTATCAATGATTATATTCGAAACAAATTTGGATAATTTAGGGTATCAAATAGTGGCAATCACAATTTTTGCATGCATCGTCTATTACTACCATGAATATGGTCGTAAAATTTTTGAACGATCAGTCAAAAAATAATAATTACTTTTAACTTTTAAAACTTTTCAACCACTTTAACGAAAGAGGTCAATCACTCATGGGATCTTTAACACCAATACTTGGAACACTCACTCAAACGGTTGGGGCGGTCTCCGCCTTTGCCAATAGTGTCGAAACATTAACCGGCGGGGGCAGGCGCGATGTTCGGGCAGAGCAAAATCTAGCGATGCAGAATTTACAGCAATCACAGGCATTAAGTGCGCAACAAGCGCGCGAAAAGGCGGATCGTGATCGCGCCCAAATCGCCGAACAAGGGAAACAAAGTGATGAGGCCAGGCGTAAAGCTTTACGCCGTGCCATCGCAAAACAAAATGCCCGTGTGGGTGCAAGTGGTGTGTCAAGAACAGGCAGTAACGAGGCGATTTTACTGGGGCTGGTGAATGACAGCGCGGACACGGCACAAAATAATAAAGCGCTGGATCAATTGCGTTATAACACGATTGATGCGGGGTTAAACAATCCTCAATCACGCAATGTTTTGGAAAAAACACAACTCTCCGAACGCCAGAGATTAGAGCGTGAAATGGCCCGGTTCTAAAAACCTAATAAAATCCAAGAAAGAAAAACACATGCCAAACCAGCATATAAAAATGCCTTACGTGTTGCCGCGCGTGCAATACACCGCCAATGGAATTGATAACGAATTTGAATACCCATTTCCAATTTTTGCATCCGAAGATATCCGCATTTTATTTGATGGTGTGACACAAACGCAAGGGTTTATGATTGACGGTGCAGGCGATACGAATGGCGGAAATATAATATTCGATTCCGCCCCTATATCGGGAACTGTGATTATAATTTTGCGCCAAATTCCGTATGAACGGTATACCGATTTTTTAGAAAGTGGTGATTTTTCCGCGGACGCTCTCAACGACGAATTGGATTATTTAACCGCATCCATTCAACAACTTTATCGCGATCAACAATCTATGTTGAAATTTGAGGAAAGCGAAAACCCGCCTGAAACATCTCTGCC
>JAUHXB010000017.1 GCA_030427215.1 Alphaproteobacteria bacterium
CCTTCATTACTAATCCAACAAACAAGATTTTTTTTGGTTCCCCTTAGGCCGCATCTTTATTATTTGATGGAGGTGAGCCACCACCGCCACACTTCTACGACAACTGTGATATTAAGTTGATGTGTTTCATCCACGTTTTTTAAGGCGCTCTTTATAGCGTTTGTTTATGCACGGGCCAGTGATTTTTTTTGGAAGAGCCTAAGACTTCTTCGGCTAAAATTTCAGTTATTATTTTCCTTCTTTTGTGTCATCATCAAAAAGATAAACAAGGTTTTTTGTTTTTTGGCGCAGGATGGTTACATCTTTTTCATTGTGAACAAGATCATTAATTTGAATTTGCTTTACCATTTCCAAATGATTCTTTTTAAAATTTTTTGTGTTTACGTTTCTGGTTGTATTTGTACGCATTTTATCTCTCCTTGATATAAAAAAACCATGCGCCACAGATATAGGCGCATGGTAATTACAGCTATCAAATTTTATTGAATAAAGTTGCGAAATTTCTGTGTTTGGTTCATTGATAATTCAAAATGAACATCCTGATCTGCGTCCAAAATAATACTAGCATCTGTGAAATCAATCATGGCCTTTTCTGGCACGATCCCATCCATATAGGATATAACCAGTTTTGTTGCATTACCATTTTCAATGACAATGTTGTCAACTTCTGCCAATTCATTCATTGATGGATTAACAATACTTGCATCCATCAAGTTAGTTGCAAGATGCATTGGTCTCGAAAGCTGTGCAAAATTGAATGCAGGGTAATTATCCATATTGGTCTTGGTTAATTGTGTAACATAACCTGAATTATCGGCGCGTGCTTTAAATGTATCAAAATCAAGCATGATTTCTTTGTTACCTACGCCTAAAACACCACCATAAGATATTATAAGCCCTTGAACCTGACCATTTTCATCGACAACGAAATCAGAAACATTTGCAATTGTTTCATTTTGTTGGTTAAAAACATCTTGCCCAATGACAGTGTCCGCGGTAACGCGTGTATCATTTTCAACATAGGCATCGATATCGGTGTTCATATCCAACACTGCACGTGTTTCATTGTAGGCATCCATTGATGCATCAGAAACCTCGTCGGCGACATTTGAAACGGTGTCTTTTGTGTCCTGCCATGTTTCGGATGTAAATTCTTTCGTATTTTCCCATCCTTGCTCAAGTTCACTCTCTGAAACTGTCGACATGTTCGGTGTTGATTGATTGTTGTTTTCTGCAATTGCAGGAGCCACCCCCATTAGTATAATTGCAGATGCGGTTATCATTAGTTTATTTTTCATGTTTATTTCTCCTTTCATTGACGTTGCGCCTTTCAAACAATCTTAAATTTGAAAAGTTCATTTAATAATTTTGGAACATTTTTTCTTTCGGTGTGTATGTAAGGTATGGTGATAAAAATTAATTTTTTCAATGAAAGGAAAGAAACCATGTCAAATACAGAAAAAGAATTACAAAACCTTGTTAATATTTGCGAAGATGCCCGTGAATTTTACACGGATGCCATTGACCAAACAAAAGATCCAGAGATGAAACAATTATTTCGTAACATGGCAGATGTTCGTAAAGGTGTTATTGTCGATTTACGTACACACATGCGTCAAAAGGATATGGATATTGAAGAGCCATCCGAAACATTTGGTGGTCGGGTCAATAAATTCTTGGGTGAAAATGTCGCCAAGTGGAGCGATAAAACCGACAAGGCATTAATCACCTATCTAGAAGAGGCCGAAGACAGATGCCTGCATTCATTCCAAGACATCTCGAATGATAATGATGTGCCAAATGACACACGCGCATTGGTTTCACAAGAATTGGAAACATTGCAAAAAACGCATGACTATATGAAAGAGTTAAAAGAAGCAATGAAGGCCGCATAGAAATTCGCAGCCATTTGAATAAAAAGCCCAACCTTAATTGGTTGGGCTTTTTTGTACGTCGGCAATAAACATGTATCCAACACCACGAATGGTTTTAATGATTTTGGAATTATTTGTATCATCATTTAACTTTTTACGCAGGCGTGTGACCGAGATATCAACCGCACGGTCGAAGGTGTCGTAATTGTCGCCTCGTGTTTGTTCATGTAGGTATTCACGCGTTAACGCGCGTCCTTGCGATTCAAGAAACAGTATTAGCAGCTCACATTCCCCGGAGGTTAAATCGATAGCGCCATTGCTACTATGTTCTAAATGGAGCTTTCCTTCGTCAAATTTAAAATCTTCAAATTCATAGATATGAGCTTCATCCAAATTATTATGATTTTGAGGCACATCAGCCTGACGACGAACATTGGCCTTAATCCGAGCCATTAATTCGCGCATCTCGAACGGTTTAACGATGTAATCATCCGCGCCCATTTCTAAACCAACGACGCGGTCTGTAGTGCTTGCTTTTCCACTAACGACAATGATGGGGCCACTATAATGAGCCTTAATTTGTGGAATAAGGCTTAGGCCATCCATATCGGGTAACCCTAAATCCATAAGCAAGATATCAAACTGTTCTGATTGAATAATATTGAGGCAATCTTGCCCTGTGGCAACCTGTTTTAATGTGTGCCCTTCATCTTCAAAATACTGCTCTATCACAATCGACAGATTGGGATCATCTTCTAAAGAGAGCACCTTTAAATTCTTCATAAGAATACTTTATGCCCATTTGTTACAAAATTGAAACATTATTTTTCGAAAATGAAACATGGCTGACATCCCTCTGTTACAGAGTGACTTTAGTTTCATAGTCACACCGTAACATAAAAGGAGTTCGACTATGTTTACTGATAATCAATTAATTACCGCAATGCCACGTTTGAAAAAATTTGCTTGGAAATTGACACGCAATGATGCGAACGCTGATGATTTATTACAGAGTACAGTTTTACGTGCAATGGAGAAAAAACATTTATTCCAAGAGGGCAGCAATGTTTTTAGTTGGTCATCAAAAATCATGTATAATTTATTTGTGACCGACTACCGCCGCAAGGTTAAATTTGAAAGTCAATATGATCCAGAACCCTATTTGGAAAAGAAAAAAGCCAATGTCGATCATGATGATATGATGATGATGCAAGAAGTAGGCGAAGCCATGAAACAACTTTCAGACGAACATCGCGAAATTTTGATTATGGTGACAGTTCAAGGGATGAAATATGACGAAGCATCCGAGAAACTAAATATCCCTGTAGGAACAGTGAGGTCACGCCTATCACGCGCCCGTAATATCCTTATGGATTTACTGGAAAATGATAAGGTTGAAACAGGATTCTCAATCACAGAAGATGTTGTAAATAATTATAGATTAGCGGCTTAGGCCGTTTCTCTATTATCATTGGTATGAAGATGATGATAAATTGTTTCTTTAAATTTTTGGCTATCGATAGGTTTAGATAAATAGTCCGTCATGCCGGCATCAATACATTTTTGTTTATCTTCAACCAATGCATGTGCGGTCAAACCAATGATGGGGGTGGGTTGAAAATTATTTTCTATTTCGTAATTCCGAATAATTTTTGCGGCTGTTAACCCATCCATAACGGGCATCTGAACATCCATTAGAACCAAATCATAATGTTTTGATTTCCATTTTTCTATGGCTTCTTCTCCGTTATTGGCAACATCGTATTGCAAGCCAATTTCATCCATAAGGAATGTCAGAATAACAATATTGCCGTCATAATCGTCCACGATGAGAACACATTGTTCACCACGAATGACAGACAATAATCTATCTGTAATTTTAATATTTGTATTCGTATCATTGGTAATAACTTCTTTATATTGACCAACTATTGGAAGAGTTAAGGTAAACGTCGATCCAATGTTTTCTTTACTAGATACCGTTATATCCCCGCCCATTAATTCAGCTAATTTTTTTGAGATTGGTAGGCCGAGACCTGTTCCACCATATTGCTTTGAAATTGATTGGTTTGCTTGTTGAAATTCTTCAAATATAAAATTCAGTGAATCTTTCGGAATTCCAATGCCTGTATCTTGGATAATAAAATCTAATTTCTCATTATGTTTTTCGATTAAAACGGTGACCTGTCCTGCTTCCGTGAATTTAATGGCATTACCGACAAGATTTACTAATATTTGACGAAGGCGTGTTTTATCCCCTAAATATTCTAAATTTTGAATATCGTCATCAACAACTGTGAAAGTAATATTTTTTTCATTGGCCTGCACAGACATCATGCTAATAATTTCAGCGACCAATGTGGTTAAAGAAAAATAATTATTATCTATTTCGATGTCGCCTTTTTCAATTTTCGAAAAATCTAAAATGTCATTTATTAAATCTTTTAAACTTTGAGAGCTGGTTGATAGTGTTCTGATTAATTTTTGTTGTTTTTCACTAAAGCTATCCGACTGTTTTTGCAAGATTTCTGCAATACCTGTAATAGCGGTTAACGGTGTTCTTATCTCATGACTCATATGCGCAAGAAAGCTTGATTTTGCATCGGATTGTTGCTCAACCTCTTCAATTGTTTCAATCAAGTTACCTTCAATATTTTTTTGGTTTGTAATGTCGCGGTGTGTTCCAATCATGCGGATGGGGTCTCCTTTAAGGTTTTTTACCAAACCCGCCTTTGAATTAACCCATATATAATGGCCATCTTTGTGACGAAAACGAAATTCCATTGAAAATTCTGAGATTACGTTTTTTACAAAATCATCAATTGATTTTAAAACTAAGTCCAAATCTTCTTTATGGATATTGTTGACGGCGACATCAAAACTATTACCAAATTCTTCAACCGTATAACCAATCATTTCTGTATATTGAGGTGAAAAATATATTTTATTGGTTTTAATATCCCAATCGTAAATTCCCTCACCATTTACGTCCATTGCAAACTGAAGACGATCTTCATTCAAAATAAGATTACGAGAAACGGCGTTATTTGTATGAACGCCGTAAAATAACCCTGAATTTAAAATAAAAAATATAATCCCTAAAAACCAAGCATCCTTAGTCAACTCAGGGCGATTATAATATTGACCATAGCCATAGAAGATAATCAAGCACACAACGGTTGATATTAGTGCAAGAAGAAAACTGCGGGATTTTAAAAACTCCATAGATTTATAAATCATAAATACCCACCATAATGCAAATAAAAAACGGCCTCAAAAAGAGGCCGCCCTTCTTTACTTTTGTTAACCTATACTGGTGGTTTTCGCCCACGTAAGGTGTTTATAATCAATGACGCCACAAACAGTACGAGAAATACAACAAAGACAATCTGTGCAATTTCTGCGGAAACCGCGGCAACGCCGCCAAATCCTAATACACCCGCAACAATTGCAATGAGTAGAAATGTTAATGCCCAACCTAACATAATTTTTCTCCTTTCGTTAAAGTTGTAAATACCTAACCCGAAAAGAAGAGAAAAGTTCCATGGAACAATTATCAATTACACAAACTCTCCTTAATCTATAAAAAAAGATTACCAGATTTTTTATATTGAGACCTAATCATCTTCTTTATTTGAAGATGACGAACCACCAAGATCGAGCGATGGGGCAGAAGATGACAAGCCAAGTTGTGGGAATTGTGTGGCTTGATCGGCTCGTAATTGGTCATGAAATGCGGGTGGTGCGATTAATGTAATGTTATCTTGACTGGCATCGAAATCGAAACTGCTTGACTGATCACCTCTGACATCCATTCTTTGTTCTAGCGCACCTACTGGAGTTGTTTGATCGTAAACAGGGCGCGCATATGCGGCGGCGATCATTTGTTCCGATAAATCTTTGCTGGCATCCAATCTATCCTCAATTTCAGCCTTGGATTCATGAGGTGAATTTTCCGCTTCAACTGTTTCATCGATAACGACAACTTTAACAAAAACTTCATATTCCTTACCGTTATAACTGTATCCCTCAACAATAACGGTGACATCTAATTTGTTTGCGCCATCAAATCCTTTTAATGCTCCCTCGATGGCATCGGCCAAGGCGTGGGTTAGGGAATGTTTTGAAGTTCCTGATGAATCTTCGGCCATAATTTCTGCCATTAGTTTAGTCCTCCTTGAGCGATAATTGCGTTTGCGACTTTTCTAAATCCTGCAATATTAGCACCGTGAATATATTTATCAGCACCGTCACAATTTGGTGCATGCAGTACACAAGATTGATAGATATCTTTCATTATATTTTGTAATTTTGTATCAACTTTTTCCGCGCTCCATTGCTCCATCAATGCATTTTGTGTACGTTCAATGCCTGATACGGCAACTCCACCTGCATTAACGGCCTTTGCAGGTAGGATAATCAATCCCTTTTCAATACACGTTAGTGTGGCCTTATGTGTTAGGGGCATATTGGCCGCCTCAAGAACGTAAGATGCGCCAGATTTTATAATGCCTTTTGTATCCTTGTCATCAATTTCATTTTGAGTCGCCGATGGAGCGGCGATGTCGTAGTCACATAAACTCCATGGTTCTTTATCATCATGATAATCACCATTAATATCGTATTTTTTATAATTTTTAAGGCGATCACGATGATCTAATTTTAAAGATTTAATGGCCTTTAAGTCGTCAATGGTAAAACCATCTTTGCTCATTAATGTACCGTTACTATCAGAGAGGCTAACCACCGTGCCATTCATATCAATTATTTTTTCCGCCAAATGAAGAGAGACATTTCCCGCCCCAGAAATGGCCACACGCAAATTTTTAATATCTTTATCATCATTGTTCAAAACATGTGAAAGGAAATAGGCCGCGCCATAACCCGTGGCCTCTGTCCTTATCAGGCTTCCGCCATATAATGGGGCCTTACCTGTCAAAACACCATTATGTTTTTCAGTTATTGCCTTGTATGTTCCATATAAATATCCAATTTCTCGTGCGCCAACTCCAATATCGCCTGCGGGTACATCTGTTTCTGGTCCGATGAAGGGTGCAAGTTCACGCATAAATGCCTGGCAAAACCGCATAATTTCACGATCTGATTTTCCCTTTGGATTAAAATCGGATCCACCTTTTGCGCCCCCCATTGGTAAGCCAGTGAGTGTATTTTTAAATGTTTGTTCAAAGCTTAAAAATTTAAATGTGTCTTCATTAACATTGGGATGAAATCGGAGACCGCCTTTGTAAGCGCCCAGTGCATTGTTGTGTTGCACGCGCCACCCAAAATTATGATGGACGTCACTATTATCATCTTCCCAAGTTACACGAAATTTAATGATTCGATCGTGATGAAACAAACGATCAAAAACGCGACATTTTTTATAAATTGGTTCAGCGTCATAAATCTTTTCAATGGATTCAGATACATCTTTGACCGCCTGATGAAAAATATTATGGTTTGGGTCAATCATGTTTACGATTTCTTTTAAATCATTTTTGGCCATTGAAAGCTCGTCCTTCGTCATCACCAAATAAATACATTAAATCTTTTGTTTTTTGACGAAGAACAGTGATGTCTTTATCTTTGTGAACCATATCATTAATTTGAATTTGCTTTACCATTTCCAAATGATCTTTTTTAAAACTTGTGATTTTCGATTTTGATTAATTTGCATTTTTATCTATCCATTATATTAAAGTAGCACATGATTAACATGTTATGTGGAATGAAAGTTCCTTTAAAAATTTTGGAATAATTTTCTTTTAGATAAGTACGTTGTGCATGGTGATCAAAAATTAGTTTTTCAATGAAAGGAAATAAACCATGTCAAATACAGGAAAAGAATTACAAAACATTGCAAAAAACGCATGACTATATGCGAGTTAAAAGAAGCAATGAAGGTCGCATAGAAATTTGCAGCTATTTAAATAAACATATATCCAACCCCTCGCGCCCATTTCCAAACCGACAATGCGATCTGTTGTACTGGCTTTACCACTCACCACGATAATGGGGGCATTATAAAGTTGTTTGATTTGGGGGATAAGGCGTCCTCCTCTTCGAGGCTCAAGATCTTTAAATTTTTGGCTATCGATAGGTTTAGATAAATAGTCCGTCATGCCGGCATCAATGCATTTTTGTTTATCTTCAACCAATGCATATGCGGCCATACCAATTATTGAGATAGGGTCAAATCTATTCTCAATCTCAAAAAACGGATATTTTTGGTGGTGGTCAACATAGTTTTTTTCTTTCGTTAAAATTGTGCTTGTTAAACATACAAATATAAAAAAAGTCTATGGAACGATTATTTGTTAAAAATGTAGGATGATCATGCATGAACAGTATAAAAAAGAAGTAGAGGCTTATGTCGACGGTGAAATGAATGCGGAACAATCAAAACGTTTCGAAGAAACACTTGATGTTTTTCCCGTATTAAAAAATTATCTGTACAAAATTCAAAATCAAAAATCCTTTTTAAAACAATGGTGGAAGACTCAAAAACATCATTAAGGAACTTTTTTCTTGTTTAATCATTTGATCAATATAACCAAAATGAAAGGAATTTAAAAATGCCAAAAGCAAAAACAAATGAAATCGATAATATTCGTGAAGATGTTAAATCTTTGAAATCCAATATTCTTGCCCTCTCTAAACAGGTCGAGGCCGAAGGTAAAATTACTGCAGCAGACCTTAAAGTTAAAGCGTCTGAGAATTTGGATGACTTAAAAGTGAAGGCAAAAGAAAATATTGCGAATTTTCAAGATTATTCAAAAGATCAGCTGGCAACAGTTGAAAAAGAAATTAAAGCCAAGCCAGCACAATCAATGGCGATTGCATTCGGTGCAGGTGTCTTATTGAGTGCGTTACTAAGTCGGAGATCATAAAGTGGACCAAGTTTTAAAACTTGCAGAAAATTATCTGGTGCAGCGGGTCATGGGCAACCATACCCCGCTCACTCATGTGAATAAGGCCATTATAGTTATGGGTACAATAGGCGGAATTTTAAGTACCGTTGCTTTAGTGTTTATTTTATTCGGTGTTTTTCAATGGCTCATGCAAAATGTTTCACCCTATGAGGCCTACATCCTATTCGGTGGAATGTTATTAACAATCAGTTTTATTTTATTTGGTGCCATTGCGTTTTTCCAACATCGCAAAAAGAAAAAAACCGAAGCCTTTAAAAACCATGTCAAGAATGAGATTTTATTTAATTTAAAACTGGCAGAACAGGAATTTAAAGATTCAAAAATTTTAGAAGATAATCCAAAAATATGCGCCGCATTGGCCAGTATAGTTGGATTTGTTTTAACTAAAAAAGTCCTCTGATCAGGACTTTTTTTATTGTCTAATTAAATGAAGACAGCGGCTTTCACCTACTCTTAAACCATAAATGTTCTTGAAATTAACCTCTCCTAAATTCAGTTCCTCTTTTTTCTTTTCGATTAATTTGGGATGAATATAACTTGGCCTTAATATTGCGGAGGTATTACAAGTTTTATCCGAGATTTCTTCAAACAAAGATTTTAACGTTGCATTCTCGCCTTTGCTTTGACGCCACCCCAATCAAGTCCACTGGAATTCTTTAAGATCTATTTAAAAATTTCTTAATATTAAAAGTCCATGCTAAAAGGGATTCTTTTGCAGCTATTCATATAGCATAATTAGTCTGCAGGCATTAAAGCTGAATCCAATAACCATCGTGGCGAAAATTGAAAAATAGGTCAGTAATTTTGCTGTGTCTGTATAATGTTGTTTCACATTTTGGACAAGAAGGCTCTCATATCATTATCGATCATCCATAAGTTTGTTGCAGTTGCCTTTTTCAAGAGACGTCTTTTTTCGTTTAATAACATCATCAACTTTAACGGTAATGGGTGCATCATCGCCTAATATTTTTTCAACGCATACAACCTTTAATTCCAAAAAATCAGTTCGATTAAGCAGAATAGCCGTTATTTCTTGTTCCCCAATTTGATCGCGTTTGCCACGTGGTTTATTTGGTTTTGCCCATATTGGTTCGCACCATTTTAATGTGTCGCCTAATTTTGGTTTGTCACAAGGTGACCATATTTTATTATCTATCATGGCGCACCATACAACACCTTAGGATGGATTAAAAGCAATCCAAGAACGCTTGCCCATATTTTTCTAATTTAGATTGTCCAACACCGGGGATATGACTCATTTCATTTAAATTTGATGGTTTTTTTAAAATCATTTCAATTAACGTTTTATCATGAAAAACAACATAAGGCGGAACATTATTTTCCTTTGCAATGCTCGTTCGCAATGATTTTAATGTTAGGAACAAATCACGATCAGCGTCATTATCTAACAATTGATTTGGATCTGTTTTCGCACCAGACCGTGACGAATATCCACCGACCGATTTAACATCTAACCGCATTTTTAAAGGCGGTTTGGAACGCAAAAAATCACCGCCTTCATTTATCATTTTTTATTGCGCCATGGGCATCCATATCTACATACAACAATCCACGCGCAACCAATTGACGAATTAGGCTTTGCCATTCCTTACCTGAATGTTCCGTACCAATACCAAACGTACTTAAATTTTCGTGGCCTTGGCGTTCAATACGATGATTTATTTTACCCAATAAAACATCAACGATATATCCCCCGCCGAAAATTTGGCCTGTTCGTAAAACGCACGATAGAATTTTTTGTGCAGCAATTGATCCGTCGAACGTTTCGGGAGGATGCAAACATATATCGCAATTTCCACATGGTTCACCATCGTCATCAAAATAATTTAACAACACTTGGCGACGGCAGGTTGCGCTCTCACAATACCTCAATAACGCACTTAATTTTTGACGTTCAATTCGCTTCTGATCCTCAGGTGATTCAGAATTTTCAATCATTTGTCTTTGCAAGGCCAAATCTTGAAGTCCATAAATCATCCATGCAACTGACGGCAAACCATCGCGCCCTGCGCGACCCGTTTCTTGGTAATATGCCTCAATATTTTTGGGTAAATCAAGGTGAATAACAAACCGCACATCGGGTTTATTAATCCCCATCCCAAAGGCAATGGTTGCAACTATAATCACGCCTTCATCCTTAATAAACGCCTCTTGATTACCTGTACGGACTTTTGCATCAAGGCGCGCGTGATACGGTAGGGCATTATAACCTTGTGTTATCAACCATTCTGCTGTTTCCTCAACTTTACGCCTTGAAAGACAATATATAATACCACTTTCACCTTCATTTCGATTTTCTAAGAATCTTAAAACTTGGCTTTTGGGGGTATCTTTTATGGCTGCATAATAGGTAATGTTAGGGCGATCAAACCCCGCAACATAAAATTTTGGCAATGATAATTTTTCGACAATATCCTGACGTGTGGCGGTGTCGGCCGTGGCCGTCACGGCAATACATGGGGTGTTTGGGTATCTGGTTCTTAACAATGATACTTGTCTATATTCAGGGCGAAAATCATGTCCCCATTGGGAAATGCAATGCGCCTCGTCAATGGCAAACAGTGAAATTTGGATGTCATCCAAAATATCCAAAAAAGAATCATTCACCAAACGCTCAGGCGCGACATAGACCAGATCAAGCGCACCATTACGAAGGTCATTATAAATATCTCGCAAGACATCCGATTCCAAGTCCGAATGAATCGCCGCGGCCCTAACGCCCGCTTCGCACAAGGCAATCACTTGGTCATTCATCAATGCAATTAAGGGCGACACAATGATGCCTGTGCCACTCATGCAAATTGATGGGATTTGGTAACACAACGACTTACCGCTGCCCGTTGGCATTAAAACGCCGCAACTATTTCCTGCAATAATATCATTAATGATTGCTTCTTGATCGCCGCGGAATGCGTCATATCCAAAGACCGATGACAAAACATCCTGTGGCGATTGATTATTCGATTGAGTCATAATCGTGACCATAAAGGAATTGAGGCGCGACATAAATATTTATTCATTGCCCCGTAATCAATAAGTGTGGCATAACCCATCCCATGCTCAACATTACTGATCTGCATTATAATATCGGACAACGCACAATCATAGAAAATGGAAATGTCTGTGTCCAAGACGGATGGCGCGTGGGTGTTATCGGTCATAACGGTGCGGGT
>JAUHXB010000018.1 GCA_030427215.1 Alphaproteobacteria bacterium
ATCGAATATTTCGCGCTTGATTTGATTATGGGTGATGATGGTGAATGTCTAGGCGTGATGGCTTGGAATTTGGATGATGGTACAATTCACCGTTTCCGTGGAAAACAGACCGTGCTTGCCACTGGTGGGTATGGGCGTGCTTATTTCTCTTGTACGTCGGCGCACACATGTACTGGTGACGGGAATGCAATGGTGTTGCGTGCCGGATTGCCTTTACAGGACATGGAATTCACACAATTCCACCCGACAGGTGTTTATGGCGCGGGATGTTTGATTACCGAAGGCGTTCGCGGTGAAGGTGGGTATTTAACCAATTCTGAGGGTGAGCGATTCATGGAACGATATGCGCCATCCGCAAAAGATTTGGCCTCTCGTGATGTTGTGTCCCGGTCTATGACCATTGAAATTAACGAAGGTCGAGGTGTTGGTGACAATGCCGACCACATACACCTCAACCTTCAACATCTTGGGGCGGATGTGATTAATGAACGCCTGCCCGGTATTGCGGAAACGGCAAAAATTTTCGCAGGCGCTGATGTGACCAAAGAACCCATCCCTGTTTTACCAACCGTGCATTATAATATGGGCGGTATTCCAACCAATTATATGGGCGAGGTGATCAACCCAACAAAACGTGATCCGGATAAGGTTGTGCCGGGTCTTATGGCGATTGGCGAGGCGGCCTGTGTGTCCGTTCACGGTGCGAATCGTTTGGGCTCGAACTCTCTGCTTGATTTGGTTGTGTTTGGACGCGCGGCGGCAAAACGAGCCGCGGAAACGGTGAAACCAGGTGAAAATCATACGCCACTCGGCAAAGATGATGGATCACGTGCGATTGAACGCCTTGATAAAATCCGCAATCACAAACCAAAAACACCTATGGCGGAACTCCGTTTAGACATGCAAAAAACAATGCAAGGGCATGCCGCGGTGTTTAGAACAGGTGAAAGCCTTGCCGAAGGTGTGAAGAAGATTGATAAATTATTTGGCGTAAAGGGTGACCTTGGTGTTGCCGATAAATCCACGATCTTTAACACTGATTTGGTTGAAACATTGGAATTGGATAATTTATTATCCCAAGCGGTGGTAAGTATGCATTCATGTGCCGACAGAACGGAATCACGCGGGGCGCACGCTCGTGATGATTATCCTGATCGTAATGACAAGGAATGGATGAAACATTCCACCTGTTACATCGATGATAAAGGCAAGGTCACGCTGGGTGATCGCCCTGTCCACCAATATACAATGACAACGGATGTTAAACCTATTCCGCCTAAGAAGCGCGTTTACTAAATATATATTGACATAAATTGTAATGTGAGCTATGATGCCTCATGTCATATTTTAATGCGCAATCGAGGTTACGTGGATTATTTGGAGCAGACAGCATTCAATGCTTTCATGTTTTTGCGCTTGTTTCTTCAAAAAAGATAACCGATCCCGGTGAAGTAGATGAATATCTTAAGGCTAGAAATGTTGATACGGTGGCAAAACCGCTTGGAAATCTTCCGGAGCATCGTTTTAGTAAGGCCAGATTAAATGCTGGCACTTATTCAGCCATAGAATCACGAAAATTTATTTCGCCTATTGCTGCTACGCCTATATTCACTTTGGCTTCGTATAGTATTAACGCAGCAGGCTCAAAGCAAACTACGGAAATGCATTTGGATATCATAAGACAGCAGTATGTGGACAATATGACAGAAGAACGCTCCGATCTTGTTTTTAATGAACAAGGTCAGGCAATAAGTACATTAGAAGAGAGATTAAAAGTAGAATTCAGATATGTTGTACAAGCCTATGATCCACAAGTTTGCCACCCTCGCGATTTAGGCGTTTTACAACCTATAACAACTATACCTGGTGTTGTTATTCATCCAAATATAGATCAAATTTCTAGTTTGAAAGAGCTTAGACAAATAAGTGAATTTGCGCATGCTGGATCAAAAGGTTCTCACAAAACCCTGTAATCCAAAAATAAATCATGCTAAAAACATGGATATGTTCACAGGAATTGTTCAAAAAAAGGTTTCGGCTGTCTCTTATGATAAGGGTGATGCGATTGGTGTTTTAACATTGGATCGTGATGGCATTGATTTAAACGATACTGAAATTGGGGCGTCTATTGCCGTGAATGGGGTTTGCTTAACCCTGACACAATTTACCAACACAACTATGCAATTCGATATTGTTCAATCAACCATGGATAAAAGCAACCTTCACGCCTTGTCTGGGGGTGATTTGGTCAATATTGAAAAAAGCCTTAAAATGGGTGATACGAATAGCGGTCACGAGGTTTCAGGCCATGTTGATGGCATGGGTCACATTCATGCCAAGGATATTATTGGCGAATCCCATCGCATCCAAATCAAATTGCCGGATGAATTAATGCGGTATATTTTTGCCCAAGGGTTCATCGCCCTGAATGGGATTAGCCTGACGATAAGCGCGATTGATAAAGCCCAAAACATTCTTGAGGTGTGGATAATCCCTGAAACTGCGCGTGTGACCAATATTTGTGATTTAGATATTGGCGACCCGGTTAATATTGAAATTGAAAAACGAACGCAGATTATGGTCGATACTATCCGCGACGCGGTGAAGGATTATCTGGATAATGGTGATGGTAAGGCACTTATTGAATAGTGCCCCTCACGTGAATCATGCTATTGATTAACCTTCATGGTTCAAAATGCTCCCCATCAAAAACCGATTGCCTTTCCTGCCGTATCCATTGTTGTGATCGCACAGGCGAGCGTATGCATCATGACCCATGAGGGGGAGATTATCACAAAACCAATCGGTGAACGGTTGGACATTGAACCAATTGTCAAAGGCGCACCGATCCTGACCTGCCATGCGAAATGGACATCAGAAAAATTAAATTTGGGCACGTACCCTGCCTTTGATATTTTGGAACTCTTCGCCTTTATTCACCCCGCAAAATTTGTAACACCGACATTGCATGGCATGGCGTCGCATTTTGGATTTGAATCATCACAAATTGCGGATGACGCACCGTTTTTATTAATTGAAATTGCGCAACATTTATTAACGCAATTGGTGAGCCTGCCCGACAAAGAAAAAATGCAATGTATTTCCATTGCTCAATCCATGGCGCGCGGGGGTGACGGATGGGCGTGGGCACCGTATGTTTTGGATGCATTGGGTGTGGCTTATGATGCGCGCATACCGACAAACCCACGTAAAGACATGGATATTTTTAAGGATATGATTGAATGGGCAGAAGAAGCCCCACCACCACCCAACAAATATGATTTGGTCAGTGGTGATGAAGCGCGCGATCACTTAAAAACATTATTACAACGTCGCGAAACAATGGGGCGGAATGCACAAATTCGCTCGCAACAATCTAATTACGCCACGCGTATTGCCGATCATTTTATGCCGAAAACAACAGATGATTCACCCCATGTTTTGATTGCACAGGCAGGCACAGGCATCGGTAAAACATACGGGTATTTGGCACCGGCGCAGGCATGGGCACAAAAAAATGAAGGGCGCGTGACCATATCCACCTATACAAAAAATTTACAACGGCAAATTGAACAGGATTTGGATATTTTATATCCCGACCCTGCCGACCGTGCGCGTAAGGTAACAATCCAAAAAGGGCGCGAAAATTATTTGTGTTTGTTGAATTTAGAAGAAATGATATCGGGCGCGGCCATGGCACAAAATTCACGGCAAATTATTGCGGCAGGGTTAATGGCACGATGGGCGATGAAAACCCAAGATGGGGATTTGAGTGGGAATAGTTTTCCTGGCTGGCTCACCAATTTGCTGGGTCTTCAAAATACGATTGGGCTGGCGGATCGCCGCGGGGAATGTATTTACGCGGCCTGCACCCATTATCACAAATGTTTTATCGAGGGCATGAATCGCAAGGCCAAACGCGCCGAATTGGTGATTAACAATCACGCCCTGACCATGATCCGGGCGGCGACGGAGGCAAGCGATGCGGTTACGCCCTTCATCGTCTTTGACGAGGCGCATCATTTATTTCAGGCGGCAGACAGTGCCTATGGTGCGAACCTTACAGGGATGGAGGCCACAGATTTGCGCCGATGGTTGTTAGGCCCCGAAGATGATAGACGTAAAGGCCAAGGCGGGTCGCGTGGGCGGGGTTTAAGAAAACGCCTTGAGGGATTAATCGATGAAAATTCCCCTGCCTATCACGATATTGGAAAAATCATTGTTGCGGCAAAGGAATCCTTGCCCGGCGCAGGGTGGCGAAAACGTGTTTTTTCACATGACCCATTCGGTGTCATGGAGGGTTTTTTATCTGCACTCACCACCCATGTGAACCAACGCGCAAAAAATGCGGAAGGGCCTTACACCATTGAATGTGATATTGCACCCATTACCGATGATTTGATTGAAAAAGCGGGGGCGTTGCGCGCATCATTAAAAAAATTACAAAAACCACTCGCGGATTTATCATCCAATTTAAAGGCGATGATGGAAGATCAGGCCGATACGTTGGAAAAAGATACTTTGGCGCGGTTGGATAATTTATCGGCATCCATTGAACGCCGATCAACATTAATGATATCCGCATGGGTGATGATGGTTGATGATTTGATGAATGAAAAACAAGATCCTAATTTTATCAATTGGTTTGAAATTACCCGTCTGAATGGTCGTCATTATGATGTTGGTATGATGCGTCGATATAAAAACCCGATGGAGCCGTTCGGTAATTCCATCCGTAATACTGCGCATGGTTTAATCATGACATCGGCCACCATTCGTACAAAAAAGGGTGATGAGGAGTCCGCTTGGATAGAATCTGATCAAACATTAGGGACACAATATTTAACCGATATGACCCCAACTAAAATTGATTTGCCATCACCATTTCAATATGGTGATCAATCCAAAATTATTATTGTGACGGACATTGATAAAAACAACACTATGGCGATTGCTAATGCGATGAAATTAATCTTCCAAACATCCAAAGGTGGCGGGTTGGGGTTATTTACATCCATAGCACGATTACGCCAAACTTATCGATCCATCGCCGATGCATTGGAACGGCAATCCATTCCCGTTTATGCCCAACATGAAAATGATATCGATATTGGAACGTTAACCGACATGTTTCGCGATGATGACAATGCCTGTTTATTGGGAACGGACGCCGTGCGTGATGGAATTGATGTTGCGGGCGCGTCATTGCGATGTATGGTGTTTGACCGTGTGCCATGGCCTCGCCCAACAATCCTGCACCGCGAGCGACGCAATTTATTTGGTGGAAGAGCGTACGATGAAAACATCACGCGCCTCAAATTAAAGCAAGCCTATGGCAGATTGATCAGGTCCGAAACCGACAAGGGGATATTTGTAATGTTAGATGGGTCAACCCCTTCACGATTATTAGACGCCTTTCCCGAAGATGTCGAGATTCAACGCCTGACATTAAAAGACGCCTTGTCCGAAATTAAATCGTTTTTGTAAGGTTTCGAACACCCCTGATCATCCGATAGATTAGAAATGCAGGGTAGGGGATCAAGGCGATTGCCGCCAACCCAATGAGGGATAAGTTGTCTCTAATAAATTGTAACTGCATTAATCGAATTTCATTTTCGTTTGGGACGATGCCTCTTCCCGCGCCGTCAACCAATGCGAAGATGGATGATAGATCACCATTGGAATAGATGACGGACCCAAACACAATAACACCAATGAATAAAATCAGCGTCGACCACCATCCGGTTTTAATGATATATCGGGCGTGAAATTGCATCGCATCCCCGCCACGTTTAAACCATTTGTAAAAATAGGCGGCGGCAAATCCAACAAAGGCACAGGCCAATCCGGCAAACGGCAAAATTGAATACGGAATCACCATTAAAATTGACCCGACGGTCACTAATGCATACAGGCCAATAATTTCTTTATCTTGTTTTGAAAGGTCACTCATGATCACTGCCTTTTAAATAATTTTTCAACGTCATCTAATGATAATGAAATCATTGTTGGCCGTCCATGGTTGCATTGCCCTGATAACGGTGTTTTTTCCATGTCGCGGAGGAGTTGGTTCATCTCATCTTGGTTCAAACGCCTGCCTGATCTGACTGATCCGTGACATGATAATGTTGCAAGCAGGTGATTGATTTTCGCCTCTAATCCATCAACGGTTCCTAAATCCTCAACTTCATCCGCAAGATTTTTGATCATGTCATGAATATTCATGCGGTCGGATAAAATGGATGGAACCTCGCGCACGATGATTGACCCTTCGCCAAAACTATCCAATACCAAACCCGTCTTTTCCAAAATATCTTTTTGATCGGACAGCATTTGAACCTGATCTTGGGGTAATTCAACGATTTCAGGGACAAGCAAAATTTGGCGCAATATCCCTTTTTCCGCCAAATCATCCTTCATTTTTTCATAGACAAGGCGTTCATGCGCGGCATGTTGGTCAATAATCGTGATGCCGTCTTTGGTTTGGCTAACGATATAATTATCATGAAATTGGGCGAGGGCAGACCCTAGCGGAAAATCATCTTGAGGCGGTTCAGTGGCCTCGACATGTTTGGGTGTAAAATCACTTTCATATGATGTTTCGGCAACGCGTGATTGGGGTTGAAATTCCATGTTTGGAATAGCGTAATTGACCTGAAGCGCGTGATGATGCGCGGTGCGCCCCCCACCGCGATTTGAAAATCGCTGGATTTGTGAAGGTAGCATGGATGCGGATACGCCCGCTTGTTCGCGAATTGCGCTTTGAATCGCGTGAAATAATAAATTACGAATGGCGGTGGGGGCTTTAAATCTCACTTCTGCCTTTGTTGGGTGAACATTCACATCCACATCGTCAAATGGCAATTCCACAAACAGGGCAACAATCGGATATCTGTTTCCCGCCAAAACATCGGCATAAGCCCCACGCAACACCCCCAATAATAATTTATCCATGACGGGGCGACCATTGACGAATAAATATTGATCTTTGGCATTGCCCTTGTTTAATGTAGGTAGGCTGGCATATCCTTTGAGGGTCACATTTTCATGTTTGTGGTCGATGAACATGGATGATTTTCGAAAATCGCGACCTAATATCGCGGTTAATCGATCTGCCAATGACCCCTTTTGATAATGAAACACGCGTTTATCATTATGTAGACATTGAAATTCAATATCGGGATAGGCCATGGCAAGGCGGTTGAGGACAGATTTAATTGCAATGATTTCCGCCTGATCCGACTTTTGAAATTTTAGACGAGCAGGGGTTGAATAAAATAAATCAGTAATCGTGATTTTTGTGCCTCTTTGGCGGGCGGATGGCTTTATGGTTCCAATTTTTCCACCCTCGCATGAAATTTGCCATGCCTCATCGGCATCCCTGTGGCGTGTTTCTATCGTCATGCGGCTGATTGATCCAATGGAGGGTAGGGCCTCACCTCTGAAGCCCAATGATTGAATCGATAATAAATCACTGTCTGGCAATTTAGATGTTGCGTGACGTGACAAACATAATGCCAAATCATCCGCATTCATCCCCATTCCATTATCATCAATGATGATACGGCTTTTCCCCGCCTGCATTAAATCGATGATAATTTTATCCGCGCCGGCATCAATTGAATTTTCAACCAATTCTTTTATGGCCGCGGCGGGGCGTTCAATCACTTCACCTGCGGCGATTTGATTGACAAGTGTGTCGGGTAATTGGCGAATAATGCTCATGCATTATTGATAGCTTAGATTAAACGAGATGAACAGTAATGGTTACTGGATTTCAACATCTGGATCGAGCATTGTCCCTTCGATATTGGCACCGGCGAAAATGGCACCGTTTAAATTTGTACCTGTTAAATCCGCCTTGCGCAGATCTGCACCCGTAAAATCGGCAAAGGATAGATCTGCACCTTTTAGGCGAATACCTGCCATAACAGCATTTTTCATGATGCTATATCGCAGGGTCGCACCGTTCATATTGACGGGCATGACACGGCTTGTTCCATCAGGATTTTTAAACATCAGAGGAGCCAAATTTGCATTGGAAAAATTACAGCGTGACAAGCGGGCTTCACGGAAGGATGAGCCTCTTAAATCGGATTTTGTGAATTTGCAGTCACGAAAATCAGATTCATCGAACACTGCGCTTTGAATATCAATTTCCGAAAAATCCTGATTAAGGAAATTGGCTCCTACCGCTTTCATTGCTGTCAGTGTAAAATTTCTAAGCTCTTCATAATCACGCATATCATAACCAGACAGGTCTAATCTTTCGCCAACTTCACCTTGACTGCCCAACCATTGCGCGTGGAGATTAAGACGTTGTTCCAAAGGGACATCCATATCATCAACATCAAGCCCTGCAGTATTTTCGGTAATGGCGCCCTCAAAATTGGCATTGGCCTTTTCAATTGATTGCATATTCGCATTGGTCAATATTGAGTTTTTCAGATTGGCTCCGCGCAAATCTGCACCAGATAAATCAGAATGGCTGAGGTTTGTTCCCTCCATATTGACATCGCGGAGATCTGCGCCTTGAATTTCAACATTGCTTAGGTCTGCATCAGAAAAATCAGCAGACATCGCGCGTACAGCGGACATATTGGTAGAGACCATACGTGCGCCAGTAAAAACAGTTCTGGCGATTCCATCTTCGGAATATTGTATGGTTTTTTGTCCTCCTGACTGTCCATTATCCAGCATTCGTCCTTCGCGTAAATCGGCAGATTTTAAATTGGCGCCTTCTAAATTTGCACCGGCAACAAATGCCCCTCTAAAATCGGCCCTTACAAACGATGCCTTTTCCAAATTTGCACGGCGCATATCACAGGCGAAAAATGTAGCGGATGCAAAATTTCCTTTTGATAAATTAGCACCGATAAAACATGATCCTGTAAAATCAGCATGAGAAAAATCGACTCCAGATAGATCCAATCCAGACAGATTTTTAAATTTAATGATTGCGCGTGATCCGCCATTTTGGCCAGATATATACAACTTATGAAGCTTAACAGCTTGGTTCAATTCTTCTTGCGATAAATGCGCCATAAAAAATTGATCGGGGGAATTACTCATGAATACAACTATACATTAAAAAGAGTTAAAATTTTATGATTTATTTATAACGTGTTTGCAAGGGTTTTGCCAAGCTGAACTCCAAATTGATCGAAACTATTAATATTCCAAATAACACCCTGAATAAATATCTTATGCTCATAGAGTGCGATTAACTGTCCAATGGTTGAGGGAGAAATATCCTTAAGACCTAACGTTACCGATGGGCGGTTTCCGTTATAATGACGATGTTTGTCATTCAGGCTTTCAAATCCGTCCGCAAATGCTTGTGCTTGTGCCTTTGCATTTTTATTTAAAATATCATGGTGTTGATCGTCATAAGGTGAATTTTCAATCGTGATGAATTCGCAAGGGACAATATTTGTTCCTTGATGCAACCATTGATGGAATGCATGTTGCCCGTTTGTCCCTGCCTGCCCAAACACAACGGGCCCCGTTTCGTAATCCGTGATGAATTCACCATCGCGATCAACGGACTTGCCGTTTGATTCCATATCTAGTTGTTGCAAAAAATTGGATAATAACGATAGGTTTTGCGCGTATGGCAAAACGGCCAGCGCAGAACGTTTCATAAAATTCCGATTCCAAATGCCGAATAAGGCCAACAGAATAGGCAGATTTTGATCCAAATCCGTGGACATGAAGTGATCGTCCATGGCCTTTGCACCATTGAGAAATTCTTGGAAAGCGTCAAATCCATAGGCCAAGGCAATAGGCATACCAATGGATGACCACATGGAAAACCGACCGCCAACCCAATCCCAAAAGGGGAACATATTATCCGTATCAATGCCAAATTCGGCAACGGCATCTGCATTCATTGATAAGGCAATCATGTGATCGGCAATAGGTAAATCACCCAACCATGTTTTGGCGTATGATGCGTTCATCATGGTTTCAATTGTCGTGAATGTTTTGGATGCAATCACAAATAATGTTTTTGCGGGGTTCAGTGGTTTTAAAGTCTCAGTAATATCCGCCGCATCAACATTGGCGACAAAATGCACATTCATTTTTTGAGGGAGATGTTTTAATGCATCGCATATTAATCGAGGGCCAAGGTCTGATCCCCCAATTCCAATGTGAACAACATCAGTGAATTTTTGGCTGTCATGTGTTTTTTCAACGAATGATTTCATCTGGTTAAGGACATTTTGAACATCATCGCGTTCACCACCACGCAGCCATATATGCCCGACCGCTCGGTTTTCGGTATGGTTAATCGGTTCGCCCGCAACCATTTTATCGCGCCATTGCTCAACATTTTGTTCGTGCGCCAAATTCAATAATTCGGTCCATATCTCATTGGATATAAATGATTTTGAAAGGTCGAGGAATACAAAGATATCGTCATCCTTTGGCTTGACCAAAGGATCTGCTTGGTTTGATAAAGATCCCCCGATCAAGTCGGAGGATGACATGCCGGAAAGTCTTTTCCACGCATCTGTCTGTGTTGGATTACCCATTATTCAATTCCCGAAATTTGATCAACAATGTCAAAACCCAAATCATTGGGCACTGCCCCCGCAATTACTGTTGCACTTGGTTCAACCGATGTGAATATACGGTTTGACACACGCATAATATCATCGGCGGTTACTGCATTAATTTTATCCGTCCAAACATCGAGCGCATCCATGGACCGTCCATCTAATTGCATGCGCAATCCTGCCCCAGAAAGGCTTAGCGTCGATGCAAACCGCATCGGCAATGACCCAATGAGGTAGCTTTTTGCATGCGCCAATAAGTCCGCATCCACGGATTCATTTTTCATCATGGTTAAAATACCACTGATTGAATCCGTCATTGGCGCGATATTTTCGGGCGAGGTCGCGCTTTGAATAATTAAATAATCCGCATGATCCAAATGTGCAGGTTGTGAGTAAATCCCATAAGTTAAACCCTGTTTCTCACGGACTTCTTCCATCAAATAAGAAGAAAATCCACCACCGCCCAAAATATGATTCATCACGCGCAATGCATGATAATCAGTGTCATTTTTGGAAAAGGCTGGCCACACCATTTGCACAACCGATTGGGGTGAATTTTTTTGAAAGGCCTTTTTCAATGGGGCTTGTGGAGGCACAACATTGTCTATGTCTTTGATCATGTCACCGTTTGGTAATGATGCAAAAACCTGATCAATATAAAGACCTGCCTCATCCACATTCATGTCACCCGCGGTTGAAACAACCAAATTTTGTTTTGTGAAATTGTTTTTTACAAAGTCGTGCAAATCATCCGTTGTCACGGCGTTTAATCCGCTGATCGTCCCGCCACTATTTCGCGCATATGGATGATCACCAAAATAAATATCATTCATTAATCGTGATGCCATCCATTCTGGTTTGGATTGAGAGGATTTAATGCGCGTGATATTTGCCTGGCGCATGCGCTCAACCGCTTCATCTTCAAATAAGGGTTTATGAATTGCATCGGTTAATAATTCAAACGCCAATGGCGCGTGGCGTTTTAATGTTCGTATTTTGCCCGAAAAATGATCGCGGCTGTTTGAAAAGCTCAAATCAATGGCATGGTCATCCAATGCTTCTTGGAATGTTTCTGCATCACGATCCCCCGCACCTTCATCCAATGTATTGGATAATAATTGCCCAAGGCCGATTTTATCGTCAGGGTCATTGATTGCACCCGCGCCCTTAAATGCAAAATGCAGTGTGAGTATGGGCAAGTTTCGATCCTCAACATGCCAAAATTCAATGCCTTTTGGGGAGGTTGATGATTCAATATTTAAAACACGATCATTGGCGTGTGATTGTTGCGCGGTGGCTGTCATAAAAAATAATCCTAACAATAATAAGAGAACTCTCCCCTCCCTCAGGGAGGGGATTAAGGGGACGGTG
>JAUHXB010000239.1 GCA_030427215.1 Alphaproteobacteria bacterium
ATGAAATTTTGCCATGTGATTTGACGCATCAGCCCCGCCCTCAATTAGCTCTAATAAATTATCAAGGTCATGTTGAATAAAATCTCTTAGTAGAGTGATATCTTCGCTGCTGGCAAGGCGCGTAAATTTGGTTGCGAGTTGATCACTGTTACTTGTTGCGTATTGGTGGGCAAGATTAAGGCAATGATAAAGTTCAATAACTTTTAAAAGCCGATCTTGCTTAAGATTAAATGTTTGACCAATAATATAATCATTGAAATCTTCTGCACTGCCCTTTAGATTTTCAGCCAGCCAGTGATCATCTATATCTTTTTGAAAGGCACCGATAACATCTTCAAGCTGATAAGTCGCATTTATTGCATCTTCAAGGTCAGGAGAATCTTCATCTGTAGGTAGTGCGGATGACAACATATCCAAAAGATACAATGCTTCTCTGCGTTCTTCTGTCAAGGACATAGCCGTATTCATATCCCTATTTCTCCCTCATTCAACTGCATTAACGGTTTTTTTATTATTTTTCATCATTGTGTAATGCTGATACACTTTTAGTCGTAGCAAATTAACAACTGTAAAATCAAGAGGTTTTTTCATATGTCACGTACAGGTCACGATACACTCCAAACGCGAAAGTCTTTATCCGTCAATGGTAAGGACTATCATTACTACTCCATAAAATCTGTGGAAGAAAAGCTGGGCGACCTTTCTCGCCTTCCATTTTCACTGAAAGTGTTGTTGGAAAACCTTCTTCGTAATGAAGATGGACGCAGTGTGACAGTGCCTGATATTGAGGCGTTTGGCGGTTGGCTCAAGGATAAAAAATCCACCCAAGAAATCGCCTATCGTCCTGCCCGTGTTTTGCTACAGGATTTTACGGGTGTCCCCGCGGTTGTTGATTTGGCGGCGATGCGTGAGGCCATTGTTAAACTGGGCGGTGATGCCAAGAAAATTAATCCTCTATCCGCCGTTGATTTAGTGATTGACCATTCGGTTATGGTGGATGAATTTGGTACGGTTCAGGCGTTTCAGGAAAATGTTGAACGTGAATTTGAACGCAATGCCGAACGATATGAATTTTTAAAATGGGGACAGCAGGCCTTTGATAATTTCCGTGTTGTTCCACCTGGAACAGGGATTTGCCACCAGGTGAATTTGGAATATTTGGGGCAAACGGTATGGGTGACAAAGGATTCGGATGGCAATGACATCGCCTATCCTGACACATTGGTCGGGACGGATTCTCACACAACCATGATTAACGGCCTTGGCGTATTAGGATGGGGCGTCGGCGGCATTGAGGCGGAGGCCGCAATGTTAGGGCAACCCGTATCCATGGTGATCCCTGAAGTCATCGGATTTAAATTAAAAGGAAAATTAAAGGAAGGCGCAACGGCGACTGACCTTGTTTTGACCGTCACACAAATGCTTCGTGCGCATGGTGTTGTTGGGAAATTTGTCGAATTTTACGGTGATGGATTACAAAATATGTCACTGGCGGATCGCGCAACAATATCCAATATGGCACCTGAATATGGTGCGACATGTGGGTTTTTCCCCGTTGACGAAGAAACATGCCGTTATTTGGAATTTACAGGCCGTGATGCGGATCGCGTGGAACTGGTTCGCCAATATGCGAAGGCTCAGGGCATGTGGCATGATGCAAATACGCCTGATCCAATATTTACTGATACATTGGAATTAGATATGGCGAGCGTGGAGCCATCGATTGCAGGGCCAAAACGTCCACAGGATAAAATTTTATTATCGAATGCAGCGGCGGAATTCAGGGACTTGCTTGCTCATGATTATGGGCATGGCGACCCCGCCAATGACCCTTTTATTGATCCCATTGGCGCGGAAGGTAAATTAATGTCAGAGGCAGGGCAAATGGCCGAACATGAAGTCGCCGCGGAATTGAACCTGCCTGAAAAACATCGATTCGCCGATGTGGATGGGATGGACTACACCCTTAATGACGGTGATGTTGTGATTGCCGCGATTACATCATGTACAAATACATCAAACCCATCAGTCATGGTTGGCGCTGGCTTAGTTGCACAAAAAGCTGTCGCAAAAGGCCTTGAAGCTGTCGATCGCCGATTGCTGGTAGGGCAGGTCGTTCTCGACATCGGCGATGCCGTGTTCGAGCTCGGCAATGCGCGTGTCGTCGCGATACTGTGCCGCTTCGAGTTCCGACAGTTCAACGCGGGCATGTTCCAGCCAGTGTTTCTGTTCGTCAACCGCGTGGTTGAGCGAGGCCAGCGTACGGCCGAACATGGCGGATAGAAGGATCGGTCCCTGCCAGAAATTCCTGTCGAAGCTGCAGGCGCCGGATCGGCGCAGGTTGCCCACGCTGAAGGTGCCCTTG
>JAUHXB010000240.1 GCA_030427215.1 Alphaproteobacteria bacterium
GTTTTTTGAGGGAATGATTAGAACTCCATCCTCAAAATTAACCCATGACCATTCCGCCTTAATCAGTTCACTCGTTCGAACAAAGATCAGCATCATAAGAGTCATTAAATTCAACGTTGTTGGGTGAGCTTGTTCATTATATTTAATATCCCTAATAAGGCTATCTATCTCATCCGTATTAATACATGCGAAATGCTCAGACTGTGGCGTTTGTAATGCTTTTTTAAGAGCAACGGTAGGATCGCTCTCAATAAGTTGTTCAATGATTGCAAAACAAAACACCTCACTGCATTTTGCTCTTAGCCTATGAGCCGTTTCAATAGCTCCTCGCGCTTCAACCTTTCGCAAAACATCCAACATCGTCATCGGTTTGATTTCATTGATTGGTAAATTGCCTATATAGGGGAAAGCATCCCTTTCCATTCTCGATATAACTAATTCAGCATAATCTTCTGATAACTTAGATTTTTGAATATCATGCCAACGGCGGGTCACTGTTTCGAACGTTTGATCGGTTTCTCTGATGGCCTGAGTCTTAGCAAGATTTTTAATCACGTGAGGGTCTTTACCATCATCAAGCAAAGAACGCGCCTCCATTCGTTTTGTACGCGCTTCTTTCAAGCTCATTTCTGGATATTTTCCCAGAACCAGCGTTTTTTGCTTGCCGTTATAACGATATGAATACCGCCAACATTTTGTCCCTGTTTTTAATACCCATAGTGCCAGTCCTTGACCATCAAATAACTTTGTTGTTTTGGTTAAGTCATGCTTCGCATTTTTACATTTTAATTCTGATAGTTTCATTGTGTCGTCATCCTCTTGATTAATTTTGATACCAACACTGATACCAACAAATCATCTGGATTTGAGTGATATTGAGTGGATTGGTTCGGACGACTATAAAGCTTGAAAGCCTTTTAATCCAAAGCGTTGTAGGATGTTGGGAGACTATGTCGGAAGAAATTTTGGTGGAGGGAGTAGGATTCGAACCTACGTATTCCGAAGAAGGCGGAGTTACAATCCGCTGCCATTAACCACTCGACCATCCCTCCACAGGCATGAAAACAGTTAGCCTAAAAAACAATTTTTACACGGAAATGTCAATATCGGATTTCAATTATTTCTGCAAATGATCGATTAAAGATGCAACCTCACCGCCGCCACGTTGAATGACAGATGCAAATTCTGATCTTTGGGTGACAGACATGCTAACGCCTTCGACGATCACATCAATAACCTTACCTTTACGGATGCGCCAATCAACTTTAATGGGTTGCCCAGAGCCTTTGATTAAAGAATTCACGACAAAGTCTTTTCGGCCGGCAGGTTTGTTTCCTACAACCTCAAAACCCTGATTATTATATTCGGCAAAACGATTGGAATAGACATCAATAATCATCGTTCGAAATAATTTTTTATACGTCTTTTTTTCCGCATCAGTCGCGATAGCCCAATAGCGACCCATTGAAAATCGCGCAATCGTATCCATGTCAAAACTATCATTCAAAATGCGTTTAAATTGAGAGCGACGAGCAACAGGATCATCTTTTGTATTCTCCAAAATAGCAATCGCCTCTTCACCCAACTGACGTACAAAATTCTCGGCTTGCTTGCCTTGAACAGCGGGGTCTAAATTTGCCATTGCAAATGAAGGCATGATAACCAAAAAAGCCAAAAGAAAAAGTTTCATTTTTATTTATCCTATTTTAACAAAAAGTATTACAGAGATATAAGGCATTCCTGTGACAAGGGAAAGATATTTATATATCTTAGTTATTGCCCGTTGGATTGTTCATCTAATGATTCCAAATATTCAAGACGAAGGCGTAGTTTTTCATTCTGAACTTTCAATACCTTTGCCGCCTCAATCAACGGTGCAATCAATTGATCGTATTCAACCGCTTTCATATCATTTTCAGGGTTGGTGCTCACCGCCTCGGGCATCACGGTTTCCGCGTCTTGGGCAATTATACCAAAGGCAGGTTTACCATCTTTCACCCACAGATAATGTTTCCCATGAATAGCGTTGAGCAGGTCAAACGGGTTATCAATATCTTTAATATCGGTTTTCAAACGGCGGTCGGACGAATGGAGGTGAACAGTCGAGGTCAACACCCCAACATTATCAATATTCAACGTCGCCATATCCAATGCCTCTTCGGCAGTGTGATTCCCAAGGTTATCCGCGGCAACGGCCGAACATATCCATGTTGTTCCATTCCATTCGGGACTTTGATCCGCAGAGCAGGAGAGTTGGCCGAGGATCTCTGGGATACAATTATTTGGATCATAGACCACTGCATCATCAGAATTTAATCCAACACCGACAAAAAAATTATTACCGTAAGTTATAGCTTCACT
>JAUHXB010000241.1 GCA_030427215.1 Alphaproteobacteria bacterium
AGAGGAAGATTTGGCGCATGCCGATGATGCCTATGATCTGCTTCACCGTATTCAACGGCTTGAATATATTTTTTCCGCACGCATGGAAAATCATAAAGAATTCCGTGATCAATTTTACCGTGGAACATTTCCCACATGGCAAGATTTTGTGTCACCCCCCGTTTCAAAAGATCTACAAAAAGGGTTGGCGGATCAATTATACAACGTCACAAATCCGAAAAAAGACGTTCCAATGTTGGAAATGGGGGATCACGCCCGCGCGATTGCTTGTTTTTTGTTTGATCGATGCATGGATGAGGGCGTTAAATTTGATGTCTCCATCTTTGATGAAAATTTTAAGGCTTTGCTGCTTAATCATTGCGAAGATAATCAGGCCGCAAGTTTTGGCGAAACATACGCCCTGACACGGTCGCATATTACACATCGTATATTGGCGCGTTATAATTTGCCGGATCATATCGCCATTCCATTAGACCCTGCGAAGGGCAAAATCTATACCGATAATGCGTATATCTTTCGCGAATGGGTGATGTCCGGTAAAATACAATCCACCCTGACCACCCTGCCATCGCGCATGGATGCCGAGGTTGACGGATTGGATTATGATCAATACACAGCCGATTTTTTCACCATGTGTAATCAAGATTGGGATAAAATCCACGATCTGCAAAGCATCATTATTGAAAAATTAAATGGTACAAAAACCCTGCGCTTTACCAATAACGAGGGTACAGATTTATCGATGGATATTGATGGATTTACATTTTGTAATTCCACCGTGGCCCGAAATATTCCAGGGTCAGAAATGTTTTCCGCGCCAAAACGCGACAGCGTCAATGGAACCGTTGTTGCCAAAGGAAAATTTTCAGTCAAAGGCGACCAATCATCCATTATCGAAGACATCACTCTTCATTTCAAAGATGGATATTTGGAAAGTTATGATGTTGGTAAAAATAAAGAAACCTTTGAAAAGGTTATCAGTGTTGACGCGGGCGCGCGATATATTGGCGAGGTTGGCATCGGCACAAATCCATTTTGGGACAAACATGTTAGCTCCATTATCATCGTTGAAAAAATTGGTGGGTCATTCCATGTGGCGTTGGGCGACGCATACCAAATGACCGATTACATGGGCACACCCGTTAATGTTGATAACGGTAACCGATCCCATTTACATTGGGATATTACAACGATGCTCAAAGGCAAAGAAGGTAAAATCTATGCCGATGGCGAAATCATCATGGATGATGGCAAATGGGTTGACCCTGCGCTGGCGTTTTTGAATAAAAAGTAAGTCGTCTAAGTTTAGATTATAAGACCTAAATCATTGATTTTATTCATGACGACTTAATAGACTAAGATTTTTGAGTATCAAAAAAACGCCGTCATTCCCCGAATTTGATATATCAAATTCTAGGGGAATCCAGAGTGTTTATTTCATATTCTGGATCACCTTAGAATTGCTATTCGCAATTCAGGTGATGACGCATTGGTAGTGATAATTAAGTATTATAGGATAATTATCCTATTTCGTCAATATGATTGGAACTAAGTTGGCACCAAATTATATGCATGTATTATTTTAAAACAAATAGGTATTATCAACTATGAAAGATTTTTTTTATAGAAATAAATACATCATAGGGTTTATCAGTTTGATGATTGGTGGCGTTGTTTTTTTATATTGTGTAGATGAGTTGGGCGCTATTCCTACATTTATTATCGCCTCCATTGCTTTATTTTTTAGTCACTACGCCTTTTTATTCTCCAAGGAAAAATTTCGATTGGAGTTACTTGAAAAAAGATGGGAAATATACGAAGAAACATTAAAATTTTGTAGCACTGTTACAACGTATGGTGGGCTTCCGAAACATAGTAATGATGAAGATAGAAACAAACAAATAATATCTGCGTTACAATCAGCACAGCAATCTTTTAGAGGTATTGGCTTACATAAGGCCAGATCTCTATTTGACAAAGATATAATTGAAAAACTTAACGAGATAAATAAACATTATGCGCATTTTGTTTCGTATCAAGACGAATTCGATAAGGAAAGGACTAATCGACTAATTAGTGTTTATAAACTTATAGAAGACTTACCCGATCTTTTTAAACCCTACGTATACTTTGGTGATTATAAAAAATAAGTATTTTATCTGGTATTTTTCGTCAATGATTTCTTCGCTATATCACTCTCTGCCTTGGCTTTACCACCTGTTGCCCATTCCATGTGGGAGCGGGTTGTATGGGCGCCCAGTAATAAAATCATAAAGGCATAAGACACCCATAACATCATAAGGGTTATCGATCCGGCCGCGCCGAAAGCCGATTGAGGGTCGGCAATTGAAAAATA
>JAUHXB010000242.1 GCA_030427215.1 Alphaproteobacteria bacterium
CATGCTTTATCTCAACTTTCGATAAAGGGTATTTTTCAACAGATATAAAATGAAGTTTTTGATTTTGCTCGGCTGTTTCCTCAAATAACTTCCAAACACATAAAAAATTAAGCCCTGTCCCAAACCCTGTTTCGGCAATGGTGAACTCGTCCCGATCTTCCCATGCTTTAGGCAAATGATTGCCATCCAAAAACACATGTCGTGTTTCATCCATTCCACCATCAGCAGAGAAATAGATATCATTGAATTTTTCGGACTTAATCATATATCTTTTTTGTATAGCAAAAAAAAATGGCCTTGGTGGAATAAATCCGACCAAGGCCTGGGGAAGGAGAATATCAATCATTTAGGGAAGATTGAATATTATACATTTAGCCAAAAAACAAAGTTAAAATTGATTATTGCCAAACTTATGAATATAGGTACTAATGGGATTAGAAACGCATGTCAACATAAAAAACACTATAAAATGTAATTTTTTTGTTGATTTTTGCTTAACTTCTATGCGATACATAATGACATAACAAATAATCCATAGAGATATAGGGTATAAGAGGTTTAAAACGTGACGATTACAACGGCACAAATGCGCGGGGCCCGAGGCCTATTAAATTGGAGCCAGTCTGAACTGTCCAAGCGCACAAGCATTTCCACAACGTCCATCGGTAATATCGAGGCGGGAAACACCCAAGCCCGCGAATCCACCCTCCGTGTCATTCGCCAGGCATTCGAAAACGCAGGTATCGAATTTATTGGGACAGAGGGGATGCGTAAACGCACAGATTTTATTCGTACATTCGAAGGCCGCGATCAATTCTGGGAGTTCTATGATGATATTCACTCCACCTTAAAGGAAAATCCTGGAGAAGTGGTTGTCAGCAATGCAGATGAAAAAAAATTCCTGTCTTTCTTAACACAAGAGCAGACGATCATGCACCGTGATCGCATGCAAAATATAAACGGTGTGAACTATAGAATTCTTGTTAGTGAAGGAGATGATTTTTTAGCCGCCTCCTCAACTTACGCGAAATATAAGTGGATGCCTAAAGAGCTATTTTCTTCTGTACCTTTCTACATCTACGATAATAAAATGGCCATTATTCGTTTTGGTGAAGAACCACAAGTTTACGTTATAAAAAATAAAGATATTACGGATGCCTACCGCAGGCAATTCGATGCCATTTGGGATATGGCGGCAGAATATAAAGAATCATCTGAAAGGTGGGCGGATAGAGCATGAATATGAGCGCCCTTAATATACCTCAAGATTATCTTGATCCATATGCAAAGATGTTGCTTGAATTATTAGACCAAGAAACAATTGGCGTTGCCTCGCGCGCGTTATACGAAAATGGCAATTCAGCCATTTTTACTAATGCAATCAAAAGTAATCCTTTTTATGACAATTACAGATCAGAATGTGAAACTATTTCTACAAGGTCAAGGGAAATCGCTGCCCCATTATTAAAGACAAATACGTGGATTGGCGTTGGAATGGCCAGTGCAGTTGATGATAAAGAAATAAAAATATGGGATGAAATCGTTGCTGCTGACCCCAAATCGTTAAGAAAAATTGTTTTAATTGACATTTCTTCTGAATTTAACAAGCAGTCAGAAGCAAAAATTCAAAAGTGGATTCAATCGCACTCTCAAGACCTTAGTCACATAGAGATTATAACAATAAATAAATCAATTTTTGATATAACAGCAGAAGAGATTGCAAAGTTACAAGATGGAAACGTAACCGTGTCCTGTATGGGGGGAACATTTTCAAATCCCATATGTCAGATTTCAAGCGATACTTTCCCAATAGGATCTATGAGAACTAATATTTCTCCCCTAGCAAGATTGGCTGCAAACCCAAATTCAGATTCAAATAAAGTTATTCTCAGTTATAACTCAAATAAAGATACTGATAGAGTAGAACAAGGTTATACTTTTATTCCTGAGGATGATTACAAGGCATCATGGAAATTCTGGTTTGTAAGCACATTGGCTCATATTTATAATAAAATTCCTGATTTTGTTGATTTGAATAGAGAAGTTTTAAAAGTTAGGAATGGAAGTGTTTCTGCAGACACGCTTCTTGATATGCATGATTTAAAATACACATTCCATCGCAAGGCGAGTGCGTCACAAAACGGGTTGAGGGCCTTGGTTGATATACCTTTAAAAATACCTAGATTAGATGGCGGGTATATTGAACGGACAATTGACGAAGGTCAAGTGTTGCGCATGGTCAATATGGTGCATCCAAAACCTGGGAAAATGGGTGATTTGGTAAGAGAAATTGAACACCCAATGACATCACATAGTATTTATGAGTCGTCAAACCCTCAATCAGGATCGA
>JAUHXB010000019.1 GCA_030427215.1 Alphaproteobacteria bacterium
TAAATTGTCGCGGTTCGGTTAGTGTGCCGGCTTCTTTAACATCAGGACCAATGACAAGAGCCATTTGATCAACATCAAGTTTATCGTAAGTCGTTGTTTCAAAGTTAGAAACAGACTTTCCTTTTCCTAATTTTTTAACGCGTTTTTCAATGTCGCTATCATCCGCGTCTTTATCAACGGCGATGAATGGTCCGTCATTATCCTTTGGAACCAAAATAATCAAATGATCCGCGCGATAACGCTTTTTCGTTTCCTTACAATCCACCATGGGGTCATTAAATCCACCAACATGGCCTGACGCTTCCCACGCTTTCGGGTTTTGGATAATGGCGCTATCCAATCCTACAATTTGAACAGGTTGACCGTCTGGACCAATCGGTGGTGTGGTGACCATCCATTTCCACCACATGTCACGCAGGTTATTTTTTAATTCTGTCCCCAACGGGCCGTAATCCCAAAACCCGTTAATTCCACCATAAATTTCGGAGGCTGGAAAAATGAACCCTCGGCGTTTACACAACGCCACCAAATCTTTCATATCAAATTTTTGTGTCATGGATATACTTATCGCGCATGCGTTCGTGCATGTAAATATGAATTATAATAATTACCAAAGACCAAGACGAATACCTGCATAAGAAACATCACGGCACGTCAATTTTACACGGTCGCTCATTGGTATATATCGTGTTTGTGTCAATGGGGCTATGTCTTTTCCAGAAGTTTCAGACTGCATTAACGATTTTAATATTTTATCTTCACGGTCACGCATGTGAATAATGGCATCAAACATCATAGATTGCACATAGGTCATATTACGCCCGTCGAATCCTTCGACAATTTCATTTAGGGCATGGGTGATAGCAATTTGATATACAAGTTTGTCGTTTGGGTTTTGATCAGTGGCGAGATCATGACATTTTTTAAATAATTCATCGGCGAATGTTTCTACACACCCTGCCGCAGGAAGGTCGTTAGAGCTTATATGAGAAGTATGAAAATTTTGATGTAGAAATGAATTCATAAATTATGGATAATTTAATATCCATATAAAATCAAGCCACTTTATTTAAAACTGTCATTAAAATTGAAATTTTGTTTAATCAGATCTTGAACATATCCATCATCCATGCGGTCATCGGCAATTGATCGCTTAACCTCTAACATGGGAATTTGTTTGATGACTTTTCTTGTCACTTGAGGTCTTGGTGGTTCGGCAGGACGCGTTGGTTCGTTCGGTGCAATTGTTAAACTCTTTGCCTTATCAGGCAGAGACACATCAACATCATTTTCTAAATCTAAGTCATCGAATTCTTTGTTAGACAAGTCCGTCATCTCACCATCAATAACACTTTCGCCTGGAAGCATCATTTCTTGGGCATAGGACACATCCTCACGATAATAAAAATCCGCTATAACGGGTGATGACATGAATAGAGATGCAATAAATAAATAAATCATGGACTCATGATGCAATATTGCGTTTGATAAAACAATGAAAATTCAAAAATGGAATAAACAAGGTGATATTTTTAAGGGCGCATTAGACCTAATCTATCGCGATTTGGATCACTGTGATGTGTTTTATATCGAGGGCAAGGCCTTTGCCGTTTTAAATCATAGGCCAAAATATGCGCCCTATTTAAGGGCGGGAATTCCCGAAATTCAAGATCTATTTGTGTTGCATGACTATCGAAAACAGGGACTTGCGACCGCACTCATAAAGCACTGTGAAGCAATAACGAATGGCGATGTGATCGGTATTTCCGTACCTGTGTCGCCTCGGTTTGGCGCGGCACAAAGGCTCTATTATAAATTGGGATACATGCCCGATGGCAATGGCGTGACCTATGATAGACAAATGTTGGATCATAATAGCCGTGTACAACTCAACGATGATCTTTGCCTGATGATGGTGAAAGACTTATGCAGGGTAACGAAACCTAGGTAAATTATTTCCAGGGCTTAAATTTAAATTGCATCCATCGTCAAAGATGATATTTTAAAGATATGAAAAAATTATTGATCTTATCGACATTATTAATTGCCACGGCCTGCACAACGAATCCCTCCAGCAGAGAGCAGGAGGCCGCATTTTGGCAACGTAGTAATTCCACCTCCGCGCTTTATCTACGTGGGCCAAAGGCGCAACACACACTTCACAAGGACATTGCGTCTTGTGTATCAGAGGTTAAGGAGTTGTCTCGTTTGGGAACAATTCGTAATGCCAACCCTCCGGGTGGTATTGAAATGAATGTTGGTTTGGCGAATAATTGGCAATCCCCACGTGGTGATGGCCCTTTAAACACAGAATTTCGTGATTTCCATGATTTTGAATCCTGCATGGCCTTTAAGGGGTGGGAGCGAAGCAGATACGTTAAGCCAGAGCAAATTCAACAAGCCAAACATAATTATAATACTGTGATCTTAGGGAAAACCCTCGATTCTCATGATAACACACCATCTTATAAACATAAGAATGAGAGTTCAGCATCCACAGGGTTCAATAACTAAACTCCATGACCGCTTCATGCGTTCAAATCCCCAATCGCGCCGCCATTTATGTCATTGGCGTAGATCGGTTTGATTTTTTACAGGGATTAATCACGCAAGATATTTTTTTGCTGAAATCGCAACCACTGATTTATTCTTGTTTACTAACCAGCAACGGGAAATTCCTGTTTGATTTTTTTATTTTTGAAGATGGTGACAGATTGCTCATTGATTGCGAGGGCGAAGCGCGCGCCGAAGCGTTACTCAAATCGCTTAAAAAATTTACATTGCGGTCAAAAGTGTCGCTGGAGTTACAGGATGATTTAGAGGTTTATCAAATTTTCAATGCTGATAGCGATAATGGCTTCAAAGACCCGCGTCATGATAATGCGGGGTATCGCAAATACATCTTATTGCCGTCCCTGCGAAAGCAGGGATCTGATAAGATCCTAGATCAAGTCCAAAAAAGCAACATGGAAGCTTGGGACACACACCGCATCCGCTTGTGCATTCCCGACGGATCGCGTGATATGATCCCCGAAAAATCATTCTTGCACGAAAGTGACATCATCGCAAAAACCGCCGTGTCCTACACAAAAGGATGTTATATGGGCCAAGAATTGGTCAGCCGTATGCATCATCGTGGTTTGATTAAAAAGCAATTGCGATGCGTTGAATTAGATAAAACTCCTGAAGGTTCAGAATTAAGGTCGTCTTGTGTTGATATAGGGTTGGCCTTAGTTAAGATTTAGGGTTTCATTGTTTTTGAAGCATAGCCATTGGCAATATTTTGAATTTGCTTACCTAATTTCTGCATACTATAGGCACTTCCAATCATTAAAGCTGCCATACCTGCAGATTGCAGTTCAGAGAGTATCTCTGTGTGAAATTGATTATAAACAAGCGAGCCAGTCGCTACACAAAAAGCCATCATACAAGCTCCTGTTGCCCCAAGAGTTGTTATCGTTCTTAAACCCATCTCAACCAACCTTTCTTAATTGTTCCACATGCGCCTTATGCTTCAATGCGCTTTGCGCCGCGGCGAGGCGTGCAATAGGCACGCGATATGGCGAGCACGAGACATAATCTAAACCAGCTTGTTGACAGAAGTCAATGGATGACGGATCACCGCCATGTTCCCCACATATTCCCAATTTGATATCTGGTTTGGTTTCGCGACCCTCACGGCAGGCAATATTGATCAATCGCCCGACTCCTGATTGATCCAATCTTACAAACGGGTCATGGGTGAATATGCCTTGATCGACATAATCAGGCAGGAATTTTCCCGCGTCATCACGGCTTAGCCCCATTGCGGTTTGGGTCAGGTCATTTGTGCCAAACGAAAAGAAATCTGCATGATTTGCAATGTCCCCCGCCATAAGTGCCGCGCGGGGCAATTCAATCATTGTACCGATTAAATAATCAATACGTTTTCCTGCCTTTTCAAACACCGCCTCCGCCGTTTTTTCGGTGAGGTCACGCAGGATTTTTAATTCCGCGGATGTTGCAATTAACGGGATCATAATTTCAGGCTTTGCATTTGTCTCCAATGCTGCCTCGATAATCGCGCATACCTGTGTTGCGTAGATTTCCGGAAAGGTAATCCCCAAACGGCACCCTCGATGCCCCAACATCGGGTTTGATTCCGATAATTGATTCAGGCGGTCACGGACTGTTTTTTCATCAATGCCCATAGTGGATGCAAATTCGGTGATGTCTTTATCGCCATGTGGTAAAAATTCATGCAGTGGCGGGTCAAGCAATCTGACCGTGACTGGCAACCCGTCCATTACCTTAAACACGCTTATAAAATCGGCCTTTTGCATGGGCTCTAACGCGGAAAGCGCGTCCTCCCTGCCCCTAACGCTATCTGCAAAAATCATTTCGCGGACTTTTTGAATGCGGTCGGCATCAAAAAACATATGTTCGGTTCGCGCCAATCCAATCCCTTCGGCGCCAAAATTAATGGCGGTTTGGGAATCCAGTTCCGTTTCTGCATTCGCCCGAACGCCCATGGTTCGGAATTCATCCGCCCATGCTATGAGTGTTTCAAAATCACCAGACATTTCGGGTTCAATGCGTGCAATTTCACCTGCCATGACTTCGCCTGTTCCACCGTCCAATGTGATAATATCGCCCTCATTAAATACACGATCACCAACGGATAATGTTTTGACCTTGTAATCCATTGTGATTGCACCTGCACCAGCCACACAACATCGGCCCATTCCGCGCGCAACTACCGCCGCATGCGATGTCATTCCACCACGCGACGTTAAAATTCCCTGTGCCGCATGCATACCGTGAATGTCTTCGGGGGATGTTTCAACACGACATAGGATTGTAGGTTTGCCGTCTTTCGCCCATATTTCAGCCAAATCAGCGGTAAAGGCAATCGCCCCCGTTGCCGCACCAGGAGAGGCAGGCAGACCAGTCGCAAACACATCACGCGTTGCATTCGGGTCAAGCGTGGGGTGAAGCAATTGATCCAGTGATTCCGGTTCAATCCTTTGCACCGCTTCCGCCTTTGAAATCAGGTTTTCGTCAACCATATCAACCGCAATTTTCAATGCGGCCTTTGCCGTTCTTTTCCCTGAACGCGTTTGCAACATATATAATGTGCCTTGTTGAATAGTGAATTCGATATCTTGCATATCGCGGTAATGCGTTTCCAATTTCAAACGGACATCGGACAATTGTGTGTAAATATCAGGCATTGTGGATTGCATATCGGATAAGGGTTCGGGCGTGCGGATGCCCGCCACGACATCTTCGCCCTGCGCATTGATTAAATATTCGCCATAGAAATAATTCTCACCCGTGGATGGATCGCGGGTAAAAGCCACACCTGTACCACAGTCATCGCCCATATTACCAAATACCATGGCCTGCACATTCACCGCCGTTCCCCAATCATGTGGAATATCGTGAATATTGCGGTAGGTCACGGCACGCGGAATTTGCCACGATGTAAACACCGCGCCAATCGCCCCCCATAATTGTGTCATGGGGTCTTGAGGGAAATCGACCACAATGGTTTTAAATTCGGTGACAACCGCGCGCCAATCATCCGCGGTTAAATCCGTATCTGCCGTGTAATCTTTGCGTCGTTTCAACGTATCAATCACGTCTTCCAATTCATGATGGTCATACCCCATCACAACATCCGAATACATTTGAATAAATCGGCGATAGCTGTCCCACGCAAATCGCGCATCATTGGATCGTTTCGCCAATCCTTCAACCGTTTGGTCATTCAACCCCAAATTTAAAACCGTATCCATCATCCCCGGCATTGACACCCGCGCACCAGATCGCACGGATACAAGCAGCGGATTATCATGGTCACCAAAAACCATCCCCAATTCTGATTCAATTTTTGATAGAGATTGAGCAACTTGGGATTTTAATTCAGCTGGATAGTCATGATTATTTTTATAATATTGGGTGCAAACATCGGTGGTGATTGTAAATCCGCTTGGTACAGGCAATCCAATCGAGGCCATTTCGGCAAGGTTAGCACCCTTCCCACCCAGCAAGTTTTTCATGGATGCGTCACCATCCGCCGTTCCATTGCCAAAATTATAAATATATTGAGTCATGATTGGTCTCCTGTACTATTATTTTATGTTTTTTAAAAGCATCAGGCAAATTATAGAACGGTGTTATCACCATGATTTGATTTACTCTATGCCTTCCTGAATATTCACCAGACCTCAATCCTACTGAACAGACTTTCGTTACTATAAAAACAAACAACAACATCAAACCAGCGGGTGGGTTTTTCACTTAGAGAAAATGTGAGACAAATGAGTGAAACAAGGCATTCTCAAAGCAGCAGGTTCAGAGCACATGACAAAATCGCGCGGAAAGCCACGCTTGTCCGGCCTTATTTTCTATATCGGATGAATTGATGGACTGAATGGCAGGGGGTTCAGTCTGCTGCTAACGGTTCCCTGAAAGAATATTGGCATGATGTATTAAATGATCTTCAATAAATGTACTGATAAAATAATAGCTGTGATCATAACCTTCATGCACTCTCAGGTTTATTTTCTGCCCTGCGGCTTCACAACATCTCTTAAATATTTCAGGTCGAAGCTGCTCACCAAGAAAATCATCTCCAAGACCTTGATCAATTAAAATCTCGGCATTTGTTGACTTGGCGCTGTGGACTAATTCACAGGCATCATGTTGCTTCCATGCATTTATATTATTTCCCAAATACCCTTTAAAGGCTTTCTGGCCCCACGGAACATCCGACGGATTGACGATAGGGGCAAAGGCCGACACAGATTTATAATGTCCGCGATATTTAAAGTACAAAGTAAGGGCTCCGTGCCCGCCCATTGAATGTCCACATATTGACTGGTTGTCTTTGTTTAACGGGAAATTTTTTGGTAAAAGATGATAAAGCTCGTCAGCAATATATGATTCCATACGATAATGTTTTGACCAAGGTTTTTGCGTGGCATTAATGTAAAATCCGGCGCCTTTACCAAAATAAAAAGCCTCGTCATCGGGAACATCGTCACCGCGCGGTGATGTGTCCGGGGCGATAATTGCTATACCTAAATCCGAAGCATATTTGTAAGCCCCCGCCTTGGTTGTAAAATTATCATGTGTGCATGTTAAACCGGACAAAAAGGTTATGAACGGGACGTTTTCAGTTTTTGATGCTTCGGGCAGGAAGATTGAAAACGTCATCGGACAATTTAAGGCAGTGCTGCCATGCTCCCAAATTTGCAAATCGCCACCGTGGCATTTATGCGTCTGTTTTATCTTCATGATTAAAACTTAACAACTGATCGGATGGATTCACCTTTATGCATCAAATCAAAAGCCTTATTAATCTCTTCAAGAGGCATGGTATGTGTAATTAATGAATCTATATCAATCTTACCATCCATATACCAATCGACAATTTTGGGGACATCGGTGCGCCCTCTCGCCCCACCAAATGCCGACCCACGCCAGACTCGCCCCGTGACCAGTTGGAATGGGCGTGTTGCTATTTCTTGTCCGGCACCGGCGACTCCGATTATGATGCTTTCACCCCATCCTTTGTGACAACATTCCAATGCCTGGCGCATAACATCAACATTGCCGATACATTCAAATGAATAATCAACACCTCCGTTTGTCAGGTCGCATATCGCCTCCACAACATTATCTACGTCTTTAGGATTGATGAAATCGGTCATGCCGAATTTTTTTGCCATCTCCACTTTGTCGGGGTTTATATCAATTCCAATTATTTTCGATGCGCCAACCATGCGCGCCCCTTGAATAACATTTAGACCAATGCCACCAAGACCAAATACGGCAATGGTCGATCCGGGTTCGACCTTTGCATCAAAAACAACGGCACCGATGCCCGTGGTTACGCCACATCCTATATAACATACCTTGTCAAAAGGCGCGTCTTTGCGAATTTTTGCCAATGAAATTTCAGGCAATACCGTAAAGTTAGAAAACGTAGAACAGCCCATATAGTGCAAAATGGGTGTTCCATTTATTGAAAATCGGCTTGTACCATCGGGCATCACCCCCTGCCCTTGCGTTGAGCGAATGGATTGGCACAAGTTTGTTTTGGGATTAAGACAAAATTCACATGTGCGGCATTCAGGTGTGTATAATGGAATAACATGGTCGCCGACCTCGACTGATGTAACGCCTGTGCCGACTTCACGCACAATACCTGCGCCTTCATGCCCCAAAATTGCAGGAAACGCTCCCTCCGGGTCATCGCCGGATAATGTAAAAGCATCGGTGTGGCACACGCCGGTGGCCATGTTTTCAACCAAAACTTCGCCGGATTTTGGGCCTTCAAGGTCAACTTCTTCGATAACTAAGGGGGATCCAGATTTATATGCTATCGCGGCACGTGACTTCATTATGTTTCTCTCTCACTCTAAGTATAAGTTCAGCAGATGTTTTTTATATCATACTTACATCCAAGGAAAATGATTTTGTAAGATTGGTATTATAGCATGATGAATTGAAAGACTGAATGGCAGGGCTTGCAGTTTGAAGTTAACTATTCTCTTCATGTATTTTAGAATGATGTATTAAGATTAAAAAGGATACGCGGCCCTTCTTTACCATTCATGATTGGTGTTGCTACTTCACGTGTGAGAGGGTATGCAAATTGGAGAGCACCTGAAACCTTATTATTGAGATTATAATATGAGCCAAATCCTGCTGAGGCACCTGATTGTGGTTCTGATCCTCTATCTTCATTCCAAACCTTACCAACGTCATAATATACAAAAGGTATAAGCTGAAGATTAAGGTCTTTTATAGTGTCTAGCTGCGTATAACGAATTTCCGCTCCTGCCGAAACTCCTTGATCACCTGTGATCTCAGATGGGTCATAGGCACGACCAAAGGTTGTGCCACCATAGCCAAACTCCTGAGAAGATAAAAGTGGATGGGGGGCGTACTGACCGCTTAGTGTCGTGATGAGTTGAAAACGATCGCCCAATCTATCTTGTCTGTTGGCATCTAACTGGGCAGTAAAAAAGTCGCTGCGTCCTTGTTGTCTTGATAAATTCTCACTTCCAGTTTTAGTGACATTTAAAATATTAAGGCCTTGATTGATTTGTGCTTTAATGGTCGTAGCGCCGCCCAGTCCATCCAGAATATCATATTCAGAAAAAATGGATAACGTCCGTGTTTTATCATCGATCAACTCAGCATCCAGAAACTCTGTCGCACTCTGTTGAAAATTAAGGCTTGCGCCGATGATTAAATTTTCTGTTCTAGATCTGATATAAGGATAGGATAGCGATAGACCATAGCCTGTGCTGTCGCCTTCTACATCAAGCGCTCGAAGAGATAGTCCTGGCTCTGAATTCGAATATGATGCGTTGAAAGATAGTGTTAAGCCTTCTTCTGTTAAAGGAAGTGCATAGTTAAGTGATCCAAATTGAACCTCTTCCACCGGTATACTGGTCGATACTTGCGTTGTTAGCGTATCAAAGCTGTTGAAAACACGGCCCGCCTGGTTGGTCAGACTTGCCTGATGCGGTCCAACAAAACGGGAGCCGTAATTATTATACCCTAAGCTTGTTACCGCAGTATTTGAAGACATTTTCAAAACAAGGTCAACATCTCCTAACCTCTCATTGCTTGTTGGCTTATTTAATATTGTTTGAATGTTGACGCCAGTATAATCATTCAACAGAAGGATATATCGTTCCATCGTTGGGCCATGAAGCGGTATCATAGCCTTTATCTTATCAATCGTTTTATTGATAATATTAAAATAATCATGCTTTATAATTTGTGATTGATCATCAACCGTGACATTACCGATTTGCCCTTCTATCACCTGAATAGTGACTTTGCCATTCTCCACTTCTTGTTGAGGAATAATGGCTCGCGATAAAAAATAACCTTCCTTGTGATAAATTTGTGTGATGCGACTGGCCAAATGATTAAGAACGTTAAGGTCAGTTTTCAAGCCAAGATAGTTGTCAACAAGTGTATTGAAATGTCCGTTTACAAAAACGGTGACGCCATCTAGCTCTATAGCCTCCAAGACAAATCCTGATTGAGCCAAAGGGATCTGATCCGTAAGCTGAAGAGGGTCAGGGTCAATAATATTTACATCACGCGACTGAATGGGTTTACGCAGTTGCTCTTCTAGTCGCCCTGTTTGTGCAGCAGATGGTATTTCAGGAGCATTTTGCGCTTTCGCATCCAGTGAAACTGTAACACCACAAATGAGCGCCAGTGCAATTACAAGCTTAACCATTTGAGCATTCTATATAATTAGGTAATAATTGACCATGATAAAATCACCATAAAATATAGGCATGTGTTGTAAAGAGTGAAATAGATTTATTTGTAAATTAATTTACTGACAATAGATTACATTATAAGAGCAGAGATCATAGAAATCGATGAGGGGTTGCTCGATTTTCATCAAATCTGCTTCGACCAAACGGACGTCGGCATCTTTTTCGGCCGTAGGCTTGTTATTAATCCTCTGACCGTTGCGTTTGATTTGGCCTCGTGGTTTTTGAGATTTGGCCGCATTTGATCCAGTGTTTTCGGCTTTAGAATTTGTGTCATACTCATTATTCACTGAAACAATTGCTAGGCTATTAATCCCAGATAAAAAGCTATCAGGATTTTGTATTTGGTATTCAACTGTAGACGGAATTTGTTGAGTGGTGTTTGGTACCGGTTTTAAAGGCATTGTTAATTCACCATCAACAAGGGTGAATAAATATCCGCTCTCACTGGTCAATGTGCCAGCCATACTTGTAATAGTGAAATCCCCCCCCTGAGAAAGATCTTGCGTGACGAAACTTGGTTGTCCTGAAAAAGCTTGTAAAGCTGTATCGCCATCTTCCAATCCGGTAATAGTATAGGTAAACGCATTAAAGTCCGGATCAAATGTATTAAGCGTTATATCATCCGCAGTAATTGTTGCCGTTGGTTGATAAGTATAAAGAAATAAATCATCGGTTTGCGTGATTGAGGCCGGCAAATTTAAAGCGTATGATTTATTATAAATATTATTGCCTGTTAAACCGCCTTTATCCGTTGTGTTTGGTGCATCGGCATAAACCAGATAGCGGCCAGCGCCGGCATCAATTGCGGATGCACCAGCATTATTATCAAAAGATGCCCCTTTGAGAATAACGCTATTGCCACCACCTGTGGCAGAAATAGAACCGTTTAAGGTTACGGCACCGTCAGTTAACACAACAAGTCCATTGCCAACATCCAGATTATTATCCAGCGTTAATCCACCACCCAACAATGAAACGTTATTATTGGTAATGCCGGTAAAATCGACGCTGTCCACACTCACCAGCCCCGCACTGCTCGATCCAATCGTCAAATCACCACCGACCGTAAATTGTGCAAGTTCAGCATCACTCAGATTTAAATCACCCGCACCACCGCCAAGGCCAATACTCGTGCCAGACGTGCGGTTTTGAATCGTTAGGTTGCCTGCGGTATTAATGTTACCCGCATTAAATGTGTAACTGTCAGTTGTAATTGAAATATCTCCAGACGCATTTGTTCCGCCTATTTCATTGAGTACACTCAAAGATCTAACTCCTGAAGCTAGACCGACTCCTGCAAGGGTAATGTCTGCATCTCCATTAGCTAAAATTTTAACATTACCAACCATATCAATACCATTTGAAAAAACTGAATCTGCAAGGCCTGTTAAAGTAATATCACCATTAAAGGTCGTGATATTTGTGTTTAATATGCTAATAGCACTACTCGTTATTCCAGTCCCCCCATTACCACGAAGTGTTATTTTGGCGGCATTCTCAGTTATTCCAGAA